>JBHIDG010000066.1:0-11628 GCA_046760025.1 Woeseia sp.
GAGTTATTGGTTGTCGACACACTGGCGTCCGAGATCGTCGTGTTCGATACCGGCGATTTTGCAATCAAGTCCCGTGTGGGTTACGACGGCGAGGAGCAGGATGCGCTTCACTATCCAACCAACATCGTCCTGGCGCCGGACGGTGGCGCTTACGTGACCGATTCGCTGAACTTCAGAATCCAGATATTGAATCCCGACCTGGAGTTCGTGGATTTCTTTGGCGAGGCGGGCGATGGCCCGGGAACATTCTCCAGGCCGAAGGGGGTGGCGCTGGACAGCGATCAGAACATCTACGTCGTCGATGCGCTGTTCGATAACGTGCAGATCTTCAACAGGAAAGGGGACTTGCTGCTCGCTTTCGGCACATCGGGTCATGCCGCCGGGGAATTCTGGCTGCCGAACGATATATTCATCGATGGTAATGACCGTATCTATGTTTCGGACAGTTACAACTCGCGTATCCAGATCTTTCAGTACCGCAGGGAGGCAGCGCAATGAAGACATTACGCACGCACGGATGCCGTTTCTTTTGGATTTTGGCCCTGTTGCTGACCGGCGGGCCGGCATCCGCGGACATCTCGACATCCAGACACAATTTGTCGGTAACGGGGCCCGGGCCGATCAAATCCACGACCGAGCAGGAGGTTTGCGTTTACTGTCATACCCCGCACCGGGCGCGGACGACGACGGGATTGCTGTGGAACAGGGAGGATTCGACCGCCACATACACGCAGTATCAAAGCACGAGCCTCAAGGCCATTGTCGGGCAGCCGACCGGCGCCTCGAAACTCTGTCTGAGCTGCCATGACGGCACGATTGCACTGGGCGCTCTGGTGTCGCGTCCGGCTGAGATCCCGTTTGCCGGCGGCATTCGCTTCCTGCCGGCCGGTGAAACCAGGCTGGGGACGGACCTGTCGGACGATCACCCGGTCTCATTCGTCTATGATGAATCGCTGGCAATTCAAAACGGAGAGCTGGCGTCGCCCTCGACCCTCACTAACACCGTCAAGCTGGACCGATCCGGTGAGCTGCAATGCACGGCGTGCCACGATCCGCACGACGACACGCTCGGCAAATTTCTGGTCCGGCCGAACAACTTCTCGGAGTTGTGCGTGACCTGTCACACGCGCACGGACTGGGCGTTCAGTTCTCATGCGACGTCGGTGGCGACATGGTCGGGAATCGGCCCCGATCCCTGGCCGTTCACCGAGTTCACGACCGTTGCCGAGAACGCCTGCAGGAATTGCCACACACCGCACACGGCCGGCGAGCCGGTGCGGCTGCTAAATTACATTGCAGAAGAGGACAACTGTCTGGCGTGTCACAACGGCAACGTAGCCTCGACCGATATCGAGTTCGACGTGCTGAAATCATTCAGACATGCGGTTCAGGATTTCACGCGAGTGCACGACGCCGCCGAAGATCCCACAGGATTCATGCCCAATCATGTCGAGTGCGTCGATTGCCACAACCCGCACAGAGTAAACAGCAATACGGCCGCAGCACCCGCGGTCGGCGGCACACAACTCGGCGTGTCCGGCGTATCGGCTGCAAGCGTCGCCGTGCCGGAATCGAGTTTTCAATACGAGATCTGCTTCAAGTGCCATGCGGACAATAACGTAAAGAGTTTCGTGCCGATTACCCGCCAGCACGCGCAAATCAATACCCGGCTCGAGTTCGACCTCGCAAATCCGTCGTATCATCCGGTCGAAGGCGTCGGCAAAAATCCGAACGTTCCGAGCCTGATCGGCGGGCCATATTCTGAAACCAGCATAATCTATTGCACCGACTGTCATAACAGCGATACCAGCACGGCGAGCGGCGGCCCGGGACCCGATGGCCCGCACGGCTCGATTTACTCACCCATACTGGAGCGAAATTACACGACCCTGGACAACACGACCGAGAGCACATTCGAATACGCGCTTTGCTATAAATGTCACGATCGCAACAGCATTCTCGGAGACGGCAGCTTCAAGGAGCACGACCTGCATGTTCGCAAACAGGACGCGCCATGTTCGGCCTGTCACGACCCGCATGGCGTAAGCGCCACTCAGGGCAATCCGGTCAACAACTCACATCTGATCAATTTCGATCTCAACATTGTTTCGCCGGCCTCGACCGGATTACTCAGGTTCGAAGATCTCGGCACATTCCGCGGGCAATGCTACCTGAGCTGTCACGGCGTGGATCACAAGCCGAAGAAATACTGACGATCACTTCGGTGAGGGCGACGCTCGAATCACGGAAGATCGGCTTTGCACTGGCGCAGTCGTCTGCATAGATCTTCGGTGCCGGTAATCGCCGAGGTATCGCGTTCGACAGCAACGCGCTGCTCGGCCGGGCGGAGCGGTTCAATGTTGTCGAGCTGGTATTCCAGCACCTCGATATCCGCCTCCGACGGCTGCCTGCCGCCGCTTGCGCGTATCAGTATTCGGTCGCGCAGCACGCTCACGGGCGCCGTCGTGTGGAGGAAGACGAATCCGGCGCCGCAATCGGCCGCAATCCGGCATGCATGCTCGCGTTGCGAGAATTTCAGATATGAAGCGTCGAGAATGACATCGTGCCCGGTGCGGAGTGTCGTCGCCGCCAGCCGATGTAGCTCATTGTAGAGGTCGCTATTCGCTGCTTCGGTGTAAATGCCCCGCGCGACGGCGGAACCGCTGTCGGCGGATTCGCTCAGGCCGAACATTCGTTTACGCTCGATGTCGGAACGAATGCGCACCGCCGGCAGGGCCGACAGTAATCTGGTCGACAGCCAGGTCTTGCCCGACCCGGACAGTCCGTGCATGACGACCAGTAAAGGCGTCCGGTGGCGCGTTTCCCGGAGAGCCATATCGCAGTACTCCAGCACCCGGGACAGATCGACTGTCGCGTCACTGTCACTTGTACGTTCCCGGCTTCGGATCAGCGCAACTTTGGCCCGAACCAGACACCGATATCCGAGATACAGCGCGAAAACCTGCATGCCGCCGTAGTCACCGCAGACTTCGAGATAGCGGTTGAGAAATCGATACGCAAGATCGGACCGCTCCCTTGAAACAAGGTCCATCACCAGAAAAGCGATATCGGCCATGACGTCCGTGTTACGAAGGTCGGCGCTGAATTCGAGACAATCGAAAGCAGTGATTCCGGATGGCAGCCGCACCAGATTGGTCAGGTGCAGGTCGCCGTGACACTCGCGGACACAGCCGTCGTCGAAACGCTTTCTCATGACCGGCTCAAGCGTATCCAGCCTTTCGGCGGTCCAGCGCCGTAGCGCCTGCTGTTTTGTGGCGGGTAATTGTCCTTCGAGCGCATCGAGGTTGTCCCACATCGCGCCTTTGATGACCGACAGCGTCTCCTTGCGCCCGGCAGGGCCGATCATGTCCGCCGATCGATGACGCAAAGCAATGATGTTCGCGAGTTCATCCATGTCGTGCAGAGACAGCTCGTTCTCGTCGAGCTGGATATCCAGTCGCCTGCTTTGATCGAACTGGCGCATGCGCACGGCGTACTCGACCGGCGGCCCCTCGCCGCCAACGAGCGGCCCGCGGGCATGCATGCTGATCGGCACGACATCCAGGTATATTTCGGGCGCCCAGCGCCGGTTCAGCCGGACTTCCTCCTCGCAGTAGAAGCGGCGATCCTCCAGGTCACGAAAATCCAGGAAGCCGAGCCTGACGGGTTTCTTGATCTTGTAGGCAAACGTCCCGGTGAGGAGTACCCACGAGACATGGGTTTCGATCAATTCGATGGAATCGACCGTGTGACTGTACGATTCCGGACTTCGCAGAGACTCGATCAGGGTCGAATCGATGCGTTTCAGAGCTGCGGCGCCGTTTCGCATGATGCACCGTATGCTGCCTGTGGTCCCTCTTGCTCTTGAGTCGGATATTGGGCGGTAACCGGGAAATCTCAATGCGTAATGGCCGCAATGAAATGCGCCGAGTTCCGGAGCATTTCAACTTCTCGGTGCCGGCTGTAAATTAATAGTCATTTCGCCGCCGATCTCGTGTCCGCCGGATCCTAACCTTTTGAGCCCGTTTCAATACTTGCACCCGGAGAATAGCGCGGTTTCGCACACAGGCACGTTCAATCCCTTGATCTTCGATATGTTACGTCGTGAGTCTGTGGGCATTGTCACTGGACGATGAATGCCCGTGCGTCGCGTCTGAGACGAGCTATGCCGAGGCGGGTCGGCAACTCGAAGGGGGTATTGATGATCTACGTTATGCCTGCAAACAGGCTTTTCCGAACGCTTCTCGGTACCGGGACTGCCGTCAGTCTCGTCCTGGCACTGCCTCCGGCAGTTCTGGTCACCAGTACGTCCGCGAATGCGCAAGAGGAGATCGTCCTGGAGGAAATTCTGGTAACGGCGCGAAAACGCGAAGAAAACGTGCTGGAGATTCCCGAGTCGGTGTCGACATTTGCAGCGGCAGTCATCGAGCGAGCGAACATCAACGGCCTCGAAGACATCGGGTTGCTCGTGCCGAATCTCTATATGAGCAGGCGGCTGGACGGGTTTCCGAACGTTTCAATTCGTGGAATCGGGGGATTCGGCAATACCCAGGGAGTCGGGTTCTACCTCGACGATGTTCAGCTCTTTTCGGACGCTTCGGCACGATTCGGCGATCTGGATCGTATTGAGGTGCTGAAAGGGCCACAGGGAACGTTATACGGCGGCTCCAACATCGGAGGTGCGGTCAAGTTCGTTGCCATGCGCCCGGATCCCGAACGGTTTTTTGGCTACGCCAAGTTACGGGCCGGCGAAGACAGCTATTACGAGGGTGAAATTCAGCTAAACGCACCGCTGGCGGCAGACTGGGCGGTCCGTTTTTTCGGTTATACAAGAACCGATGATTCCTTCCTGGTCAACTCGAACGCTCCGCGCCAAAACGGCGGCGTCGGCAGTAACGATCCGGATATCGGTCAGACAGACGAAACTGCGTTTCGGCTGGCTTTGGGGGGCAATTTATCGGACAGGTTCTCCGTGTACGCGACCGCCCGATATTATGATTACGATGGTCCCAACAACACCTGGAGTATCGAGCCTGACGGCAATCTGCGCTATCCGTCCACGATCGATTACAGCGTAAATGGGCGTCATCAGAAGGAAACTCTCGCGGCCAGCGTGGAACTGAACTACGAGGCGGAAAGCTTTACGATTACATCGATCAGCTCTTATACCGACACCGACACCGATCGATTGACGGACCTCGACACAACCAATGAGTTCGTCATCGATTTCTTCAGGCCCCATCGACTCGACGTGTTGACGCAGGAAGTGCGCTTCAGTTCGACTGCCGACAGACCGCTGCAATGGCAGGCGGGCGCCTATTTTCTGAGTTACGACCGGGATCTGGACACGGACCTGCTTGTACTTGGTGGTTTCGGCTTCTTCGACCCGACCAGCGGGCTCCCGGTGCCGCCGCCGCTCGACCCGACCGAGCCGGAGGTGCTTGCTGCGGTTCCCTGGGAGTACAGTCGTCGTGACCGTGAACAGACGGCAGGGTTCGCGAATTTCAGCTATCGCGCAAACAGTCTGGAGTTCAGCGCCGGCGTGCGTATCGACCGATGGGAGAGTAATCGCTGCGTAATCGCAACCGCCGGAGTCGTCAATAGCCCTCCTTTCTGCGGAAGCGCGTCGGAAACCGAGACTCTGGGTCGTGCGTCTGTCGCCTGGTTCTCGGATGACGAGCGCTCGATGGTTTACGGCACTATTTCCCAGGGCTTCGAGCCGGGGGACTTCAATCTGAACAACCGGCCCGGCGAAACGGTACCGCTTGGTTACGGGCCCGAGGATGCGACACAGTTCGAGGTAGGCTACAAGGGCCGGCTCATGGATGACCGGGTCGCGCTGATGCTGGCCGCCTTTTTTGTCGACTACAACGATCGACAGTTCGAGCTCCAGGAGAACGATCCGGCAACCGGCGGGTTCGTCGAAGGCATCGTCAATGCCGGCGATTCCGAACAGACCGGCCTTGAAGCTGATCTGTTAGCGTATCTCAGCGACGAATGGACGCTGTCAGCCGGCGTCGGCTTCGTGGATGCGGAATGGGACAGCGGCACGATCTCGCCGGTCACCGGCGCCGATATCTCGGGAATGACGCCGCCCAACACGGCGGACTTCAGCGCCGCGCTCGCATTGGATTACAGCCGTAGCATGGCCGATGACCGGCGCGTGTTCGGCCGTCTGCAGCTCCGTAACAAGAGCACCTCTTCAACCAACGCCCAGTGGTTCGATGCGCCGGGCGATGATTTCCCGTTCTGGGAAAACCCGAGCTTTACCGTCGTCGACCTGGGGCTGGGTTATGAGATGAGCAACTGGACATACGATCTGCATGTAGAGAACGTGTTCGACGAGGAATACTACATCGACGTCCAGGAGTTCCCTAATTTCGGGGGCTCTGCGCGCGCAGGGAGCCCAGGGTTAATCATCATTGGTACCCTGGAGCAGCCCCGGCGAATCGTGCTGTCGGCGCGCTACGCGTTCTAACCGGTCGCGGCCCACGCATCCTGGACGACCTGCCAGGTGACCAGCGCGAGGGTATTGCCCTCCTCATCGATGAAGTTGAGGGGCCCCAGGAAAGTCATGTAAAACTCGCTGTCTTCGAGGAAGTACGTGCGATCGTGACGGGCGCCGCAGGCCTCGTACCCGTAACCTGGCGCAGTCGAGGTCGTGCCGCCTTCATGCTCGCCGCCGCGCACCTCCATTTTCCCCTTCGTCATATAGTACTCGCCGGGTCCGATGTGGACATGGCGGGCGAAGGATGATCCCTTCGGGCAGTCAAAAACAGCCGTCCACGCGCCGACCTCCGGAGATACGTTGAGTAACTTCCAGGTTATCGGCCCATCGCATAGATCGGGGGGAAAAGGGGCCCAGTCGAGTGCGTCGATTTGCACGTAGCGGCCACCCAGCGGACCCAGGTATGCAGGTTTGGTCATTTATATTCTCCTCTAGTGTTCTCGGCAGCTAAGAAGGCTCTTGATTTCGGCTCTTGGCGTCACTTTGCATTAGCCATCGCCGCCAGCGAATTTGGCTCCAGAATTTCGATCCAGTACCCGTCCGGGTCCTTGATGAAGGCAAGGCCCTTCATTTTTCCGTCGTCGGGTCGCTTGACGAACTCCACGCCCAGACTCTCGAATCGATTACACGCCCGATTTACGTCAGGCACGGAAAGCCCGATATGGCCGAAGCCGCGGGGATCGGCGTTGCCGTCGTGGTATCCGTCGAAATTCTCGTCGCTCTCGGTGCCCCAGTTATGCGTCAGCTCGAGTAGCGCCTTTTGTCGAAATGCATACGCGGTTCGCTCGACCGGGTCGTCGGGAATAGGGTCGTCCTGCGGTGTCACGTAACCGAGAAAGAACAGCGAAAACTTCATTTCCGGGAAGTCGAGTTGCCTGATGAGCGTCATGCCCAATACCCTGGTGTAGAACTCGACGGATTTGTCAGGATCCCTGATCCTCAACATCGTCTGATTGAATACGAATTCGTTCGTATCGGGATTCGAACTGATGCTGCCTTCTCGAGTAATCATTGCATTCTGAATCGGTGGATTATTAGACCGCCCGGGAAAGGCAGATTTTACCCACCCGGCGCACGGCGCGATTTGCCGAAAAAGCAAACCGGAGCGGACGAAAATGCCAAAGTCGCAGCGGGCCGGCGCCGTGCTGGCTGCCCAATTGCGGGCCGCGAAAAGCGCAAATCAATGCCTTACAGGCTTCGAAGCAGGTCCGGACCCCCCAGCCTATGTGCCTCAACGCGGCTGTGGTAGTGTATTCCAAGGAGGCAATCCATATTGCGGATACGCGTATGGTTTCAGTTCACAGAGACGTCGATGTCGCTCACCGGACGGAATGGAGCAGCAATGCTTATTCCACGCCCACCCGGTTTGACGCCTGGCAGGATACCCTAAACAGGACGTATTGTGATTTCGACATGTCCACGTCTGCTTCAAAGTCGTTTGAGGCCCGGGTCATATCGCATTCGCTTCCTTCGTTCGGCGTGATCGAGTGCATTTGTGACCCGTGTGCTGCTTCGCGCGGGCCTCGCGAAATCTCCCGCGACGACCCGGACGTCATGGGTGTGCAACTGGTGCTCGCCGGCAAGGAACACATGGAAATCGACGGAGAGCAGTACAGCCTGGTTCCGGGCGACATCATCATCTGGGACAGCACTCGACGCATGGAATTCGAGGTTACCGAGCAACTGCACAAGATCTCGCTGATGCTACCTTTGCGGCGCTTGAAGGACTGGTTCCCGGTCTCGAGACCGAATCTTTGCCAGGTCATCGACGGCCGCACGGGCGCCGGCAGGCTGCTTGGCAGCTTCATCAGGTCCGTATCGCCGATGGCCACCGATCGACCCTGTCACAACGGTGAAGCGCTCGGCGAATCGACAATGGGTTTGCTGTGTAACGCCGCGGACAGATTCGAACCGCAAGTGCGAGAAAAGCTGAGAACCGTCCAGCTACAGCATTTGAAAGCCTTCATCGATGCCAGGCTCGACGATCCGGAATTGAGGCTTGCCGATGTCGCTGTGGCCAATCGCATATCGATCAGGTATCTGCATTGGTTGTTCGAGCCCATGGAGTCGACAGCCGCTGAATACATCATGGAACGCAGGCTTGCCCTATGCGCAAGAGATCTGCGTAATCCGTTGATGCGCCATAGGATGATCTCCGAAGTCTGCTTTGCATGGGGGTTTACGAACGCGACCCATTTCAGCAGGCGCTTTCGGCGACGTTATGGCGTATCCCCGTCCGAGTACCGTGATCAGGAAACAGGCAAAGCGCTCATAGTCGAGCGCTGAGCGCGGCCAGCGTATTCTCTCCCGAGCCCACGAAGAGGATTAGCTGTTTGCGCGAGCAGATCACAACAGTTGCGCCCCCAGCCGGTTCATCGCCGGGAATCTTCCGGATAATTGCAGCAGGTTATTGAGGTGAGCTTCCCTTGCAGGAAATGCCGCAATTCTCGGCCATGAAAAGGAAGCACGTGCTGAATCTTTTTCGGGATCACATTCCGCCATCGAATCTGATCACCCGCCCGGCCGCGGTCAAGCCATTCGAAACGGACGGCCTGACTGCGATTCGGGAAGTCCCCTGGGCTGTCGTGTTACCGGAGACCGAAGAGCAAGTCGTGGACGTTCTGCGAATCTGCCGCGAGAACGGGGTGCCGGTTGTGCCCCGCGGTGCTGGCACGGGCCTCTCCGGCGGCGCACGGCCGCAGCGCAATGGCGTCGTGCTCGGGCTTTCAAAAATGAATCGAATACTGGAAATCGACCTCGACAATTGCGTTGCAGTAGTCCAGCCGGGAGTCAGGAATCTGGCGATCAGCGATGCCGTGAGCGCGCACAAGCTGTTTTATGCGCCGGATCCCTCATCGCAGATCGCATGCAGCATTGGTGGCAACGTCGCAGAGAATGCCGGGGGCGCCCACTGTCTGAAATATGGAGTCACGGTGAACAACATAGTCGGGCTCAGGGTGCAGACGATCACCGGCGAGTGCCTCGCATTGGGCGGCAAACGCCTCGATTCCCCAGGAATGGGGTTGCTTGCCGTTCTGACGGGGTCCGAGGGAATGCTCGGTGTGGTCACGGAGATCACCGTACGGCTGCTGCCTGTGCCGGAAACCAGAGCCGTATTGCTGGCGGCTTTCGACGACGTTGTATCCGCCAGCGAGGCAGTCGCGAGCATCATCGGTGGCGGACTAATACCCGCTGCGCTCGAGATGATGGATCGGTTGGCGATCCGCGGTGCCGAAGCATATTGCTGCGCAGGTTACCCGGATTGCGAAGCGATATTGATTTGCGAAGTCGACGGCGTAGCTGCCGAGGTTGCGGCCGCCCAGGAACTTGTCCAGCGTGTCTTCGAGCAGAACGATGCGCTGGAAGTCCGCATCGCAACAGACGATAAGGAGCAGCAGCGACTCTGGGCCGGAAGAAAAGCAGCATTCCCGGCGATGGGGCGCATTGCGTCGGACTACTATTGCGTGGATGGCACGATTCCCCGGCGAGCGTTGCCTGAAGTCCTCGTGTGCATTCGCTCCCTTGGGGCAGAGTATGGCTTGGCCGTCGCAAATGTGTTCCACGCCGGCGACGGGAATTTGCACCCGATGATTCTTTATGACGCTAGCTTCGACGGCGCGGTCGAGCGCGCAGAAGAACTGGGCGGCAAGATCCTGGAACTCTGTGTTACAAGCGGCGGAACCGTGACCGGAGAACATGGTGTCGGTCTGGAGAAAATCGATCAGATGTGCAGTCAGTTTTCGGCGGCCGAACTGTCACAATTCCATCGACTCAAAGAAGCGTTTGATCCCGTCGGTCTGATGAACCCCGGAAAGGCGGTCCCGACCCTGACACGGTGTGTCGAAGTCGGAGGCATGCATGTTCATGACGGCAAGCTTCCCTACTCCGCACTGGAGCGGTTTTGACCGCCAACGCTGATCAACTCCTCGCTGCTATTTGCGAAGCAGCAGATGCCGGGCGGGCGCTGAAGATTACCGGAAGCGGTAGTAAGGCCGACATCCTGCCGACTGTCACAGGCGTGTCGCTCAACACACTGGACCACAGCGGCATAATCGAATACTGCCCTGAGGAGCTCTACATCTCGATTCGAGCCGGGACCCGATTGCAGAAACTCGAAGATGAGCTCTCGGCAAACAAACAGATCCTGCCGTTTGATCCACCGCAATTCCACGGTGTCGGTACGGTCGGTGGGGCAATCGCCTGCGGACTGTCCGGTCCGGCACGCCCCTGGCGAGGTGCGGTCCGAGACTCGGTTCTGGGGCTCGAAATCGTCAATGGCCTCGGTGAGCGACTGTCTTTCGGGGGGCAGGTCATGAAAAACGTGGCTGGTTACGACATAGCCCGGTTGTCGGTCGGGGCTCATGGCCGGCTGGGCGTCATTCTGTCGGCGACCTTCAAGCTGTTGCCGGCGCCCGAGCACGAAGTCACGCTGGTGCAGGATATTGAAGGCGTAAGAGTAGTCGGTTGCGAAAGGCACTGGGCCAGGCGTCCATTGCCCATCACGGCCACCGCCTATCTCGAAGGCACTCATTATGTGCGACTTTCCGGGTCTTCGGCTGCCGTAAATGCCGGCCGCAAAGTCATCGGCGGCGACGAGATCGATAACGACATCTGGTCGTCAATCCGTGACCACGGTCATGATTTCTTCGGGCGCGAACAGCATTCGCAGAGCAGGATGTGGTGCCTCTGGGTACCTCCGGCGACGGCATTGCCCGATGAAGGCGAGTGGTTGCTTGAATGGTCGGGCGGTCAACGATGGTGGTGGACGGATCGAAGTCGCGCCGCGGTAGGGGATTACGCGAATAGCGTCGGCGCCTCGGCGGTCTGTTACGACGGAAATATCGATACGGTACCGGAGATGTCGGCACTGGAAGCACGCATCAAGGCCGCCTTCGATCCACGCGGAATTCTAAACCGTCGGGAGGGTGAGGGCGTTGTACGTTGATTTGCCGACAAGTGTGCTGAGCAGGCGCGACGGCGGTCGCGCCATTGACATCTTGCGACGCTGTGTACATTGCGGCATATGCAATGCTACCTGTCCTACTTACCAGATTACGGGCAATGAGCTAGACGGCCCTCGCGGGCGGATCTACCTGATCAAAGGCGTACTCGAAACGGGT
>JBHIDG010000067.1:0-11592 GCA_046760025.1 Woeseia sp.
GCCGGTTAGCGTTAATTACCTCAGTTACTTACGATTGAAATGGCAAACTCCGAAGGCAGGGGTCACAGGTTCGACAAATCGGCAGGATTGCCGATTTGGATCGCGGAGCGACCCGAACAAAGTGAGGGCGAGGGCCATGGATGGCCCGAGTCAATCCTGTCGGGCGCGCCATTTTCCGCTTGTGAAATCTCAATAGATGCGTGACACATTCAGCTCTTTTCTCAAAGCCATCCGGAGAGGAGAGCGGTATGACAAAAGCAGAACAAGTGAGGATCACTGCATGGAGGCAGAGAATCCTGCAACACGCGGACGGCGAGCCCCGGCAGGTGGCGCGGACCTGTCGGTATTTCGGTATCTCTCGCACGGCTTTTTACCGCTGGAAATGGCGATTTGATGAGTTCGGGGAAGCCGGCGGGTACGAGCCGCGCGCGTTCCCGCAGGCGTCGCTGTAGCGCCACAGCCCCCCAAGGCCACCCCCCAGCACCTTATCGCGCTCGCCTGAAATAAAGCTGTCAGCGATCCGAACTTATAGTGTAGGCAAATGTCGCAAATGTGAATTGCGTGATTGCGCGGGGGTGACACTTGCAACACACTCCGGCGCTGAATCGCCAGGTCGGCCGCGCCAAAAAGGGTCAATTTCCAGTCGAGGTTATGCAGTGAACGACGAGGCACAGGCACCCCACGAGTCAGACGACGACATTGTCTTGTCCGAGCTGCCCGATGATGAACTCGTCGCGCAGATGCATGACGATCTCTACGATGGGCTTGAAGAAGAGATCGAAGAAGGCACAAAGATTCTTCTCGATCGCGGCTGGAGCGCCGAAAAAGTTCTCAACGAGGCGCTCGTCGAGGGCATGCGCATCGTCGGTATCGATTTTCGCGACGGTATACTGTTTGTCCCCGAAGTATTACTCGCCGCCAATGCGATGAAAGGCGGCATGGAAATACTGCGCCCGCTGCTTGCGGACACCGGCGTGAAGCCGATCGGCAAGATGGTGATTGGCACGGTCAAGGGCGATATTCACGATATCGGCAAGAACCTTGTCAGTATGATGATGGAAGGCGCTGGTCTCGAGGTCGTCGACAACGGGATCAACAATGCCGTCGAGGACTATTTCGCGGCACTCGACGAACACCAACCGGACATACTCGGCATGTCGGCACTACTGACGACAACGATGCCGTACATGAAGGTCGTCATCGACGAAATGGTTGCCAGGGGCATACGCGACGATTACATCGTGCTCGTCGACGGTGCGCCGCTCAACGAAGAATTCGGTGCCGCGGTCGGCGCTGACGCTTATTGTCGCGATGCCGCACAAGCGGCCGAAATAGGGCCCAGGCTCATCAATGAGCGTCGCGAGGCAGCAGGCAATGTCTGAGCATTTTCTCGTTATTACCTAGGTCACGTTGGCTCGCTAGATATCGGTGATGCGCCGGATCAGGGAAAACGCAATGGCGGTCGAGCCGAATTTGCAAAAATACTTCGTCAGCGCGATGGCAATTCCCCACAAGAGCGACGTGCATCCGATCCTGTTCTCGACGGTATGCCAACCTGCCGCGAAGCAGGCCTACGGCAGGCGATTGACGATGTCTATCGTATCGGTTTCGTAGGGGTCACCCGCGAAGTCCTCGGGCAGCGGCCAGGCCTTGGCGAATCGCAGCGAGGTCATGCCGTTGGCATGCAGGATCGCCAGCACACCCTGGTGTCCGAGCATCGTCGGCGCGTGACCCGCAGTGCCGTCCCCGTGGGTGTACGGAAGTAACTGGAAGCCCAGCTTGTAGACCTCTTGCCCGGTGTACTCGGCGGGATCGGTCGGCCGCGAGAAGGCGGCGTCGAGCGAGTGATCGTATTGCTTGATCAGCCCACCGACCGGCGTGAAGATTTCGGTCGTAACACCCGCGTGCAGCAGCTGCTGGTTACCGGCGCGGCCGCGGTTCTGATACAGCGTGGCAATCTTGGCCATGTCATCGACGCTCGGGTAGTACCCGGCGTGAAACCATGGCAGTCCTTTCGCCCCGTCGGGCTCGACGGTACGAATGATCGGCGCGTGATAGATACCGATCGGGCGCAGCACTTCCTCTTCGATCATCTGCCAGATATCGGCATCCGCACCCCTGACCGACTTGAGGAACCGGTCCACCGCCATGCCGAGCAGGTGATGATCACGGTCGCGATAGCGGAAGACGACACCGGGGCCCCACGGATAAGGTCCCGTATCGCGTGTGATGAACGCCACTTTCTCGGCGGCGGACCTGGCACTGTTGTACCAGTCATCGTAGGTATCATCGACATTGGCGCCGAATCCGGAGTTCGGTACGGTGGACAGGCTGCCGGAACCGCCCATGCCCGTTGCCATGTTCGCAGCGTCGATGAAGCGCACGTCATCATAATCCGGGTGCAAGCCGTCGACGTAGTCACCGATCTTGAGATTGAGCACATACGGGCCATAGACTTGTGCGAGCCTTGCGAGCGACAACGGGACCGTGATCGATTTTGTCGCCGAGCGAATCCCGAAACGCATCTCTTCGGGGTAGGGATAAGGTCCGAACGGCGTGCTCGATTCCCGGTAATACACGACGCTGTCCTTGACGGCTGCGAGCATGGCGATCCAATCGCCCGGTAACGGCCCGCCGAAGCCATCCAGTGCCCCATCGGGATACTGCGCCTCCAGCACCGGCCACGGCAGCATATCCAGCCGCTCACCGAGCTCATCGGCGGCAAGTATCCGTTTCCGCTTGAGGTCGTCAATATCATCGATTCGCCGTGCCGTCGATTCGGCTCTGCCCCAGGCGACGAAGTGTTCGGGTGTGTTCCACGGCGTCGATTGCTGCACGAATTGCAACCACACGTCGCTGACCCTGTCGCCCCTGTATAGGAACGTCGCGAGACCCTGGTGCGCCACGTTTTCAAAGTCATGCACGAGCATCAGCGGAAACGCGGCCCGCGACCAGCCACCGTCCGATACCTCTTGCCATACCCGTCCGTACTGCGGGATCACGTGCCAGTAACTCGTCTTGTCAAGGTTGGACTCTGACTCGGCAACCATGACGCCGATTTGCGCCGAGCCGAGCCGGGTATCGTCATCGAAACTAAAGAGCTCGAGCGTGATGCCCGGGAACAGCCTTTTGTCGGTGCCGCCGCGACAGGAGCCGCCGATTTCAACCGGCCGGCCATCACAGACCGGTTGCGCGAGTTCGGGCTGGAGTGCGAGTTCGGTTTGCCGGATAGTGAACGTCAGGTGCAGCGGCTCGGCGGCCAGCGCATCGCCCCCAGGAGCATAAGCGGCGTTTGGCACCGCTGTGGCGGGACCCCGGTCTGACAATAGCAGGGCTTTGGGGAGGAGCTGCGCTGCAGGCCCGGCCAGTGCCGCGCCGTCGAACAACAGCAGCGACAGGAGCGCGAGCAAGCAAAATGCGAACCGCTGGATGAGGCGGTCGAGATCTGCCCGGTTCAAGGCCTTACCGCCTGTCAGCCAACTGGCTCGAGCATGGGTTCTTCCGCACCCAGCTCCTCTTTACGCCGGGCAACATAACTTTCGAGTTCCTCTCTGACCGCCGCATCGATCGGCGGCGGCGCGAACTCGTCGAGTATCCGCGGCCATATCGTCGTGGCCCGTGCCGTCGCGTCCAGGCCGCCGCCGAGCTGCCAGTTCTCGTAGTTCTGCCAGTTGCTGAGAAACGGTTCATAGAATGCCGTCTTGAAACGCGCCTGCGTGTGTTCGCAGCCGAAGAAGTGGCCGCCCGGGCCGACTTCTCGCATCGCTCCGACTCCGGCTTCTGTGGCGTCGATCGTCGGCGGCTGCAACAGAGCGCTCAGCTGTTGCAGCAGTTCGCAGTCGACGATGATCTTTTCGAAGGATGCGACGAGCCCGCCCTCGAGCCAGCCGGCGGCATGGTAGACGATGTTGCCATGGCCCAGCACGGCGCCCCAGAGCGCCATCTGGGTCTCGTACGTCGCCTGTGCATCGACGGCATTCGATGCGTTACAGGCGCTCGTGCGGTACGGCAGATTGTAACGGCGCGCGAGCTGGCCGCCGGCCATGTTCGCGAGGCTGTTCTCGGGCGTGCCGAATGCCGGCGAACCGGAGCGCATGTCGACGTTGGATGTGAATGCGCCGTAGATGACCGGCGTGCCGGGGCGCACGAGCTGCAACATCGCGACGCATAGCAGCGCTTCGGCATTCTGCTGGGCCAGCGCACCGGCCATCGTGGCGGGCGTCATCGCCCCCATCAAGGTGAACGGTGTCACGGCGACGGGCTGACCGTAGAGCGCCATCTGTATTGCCCCGTAGGCCATCGAATCGTCCAGTTTGCGGGGCGAGTTGACGTTGATGTTCGTCATCACGGTTGGCCGTTCGTGCAGCTCCTCCAGGCGGAGGCCGCAGGCGATCGCGGACATTCTGATCGCGTCCAGGCTGCGTCCAGCGCCGATGCCGATTGTGAAAAAGGCCTTATCCGCGAGTGTCAGGTTGACGAACAGAGTGTCCAGATGCCGCGAGTTGACCGGCAGATCGGTTGGCGGTGTCGCCTGGTTGCCGAAAAACGTCAGCACGTTGAAATACTGGCCAAAGCTGATCAGCTTCCTGTAATCCTCGATGTTACCGACACGCCTGCCATTGATGTTGTCGTGGACATTCGGTGGACCTGATACCAGGCCGAAATTGATCGCATTGCCGCCAATGTGGATCCGCCGATTGGCGCTGCGCGGCGTCACCGTGAACTCGGCCGGCGCTGTCGATACGGCCTCGAGCAGCAGGTCGCGGTCGACGCGCACGACACCGGCATCGTCAACCTCGGCGCCGGCTTTGCGGAACAGGTCCAGCGCAAGTTCGCCCGCGACCTCGATGCCCTCGTTCTCGAGGATGTCGAGTGAGGTTTTGTGGATGAACTCGAGCTGTTCCTCGTCGAGCGGCTCGACGGGCGCCAGCCGGTTGCGCAGCTCGCGCTGCTCGATCTGGCGAATTGCGACGGACGGCGCGTCAGCTGTCCGACGCCTCCCGCCTCTGCGCTTACGTTTGCCCATGCTCAGTCATCCCGCTCGATCGCTTTGTTCCTCGCCCGGCGACAATGCGTCTTGCAGCGGCCCGAGAAACGCTTCGAATTTCCTCCACTGCTCGATGCCCGTCCGGTAAATCGGCTGACGCACCTGCTCGGCACTGGGCGTATGCACGGCGCGTTCCGTCTTATGATAGTCGATACAACGCTGATCGAAAGGCAGGCCGAGGAATTCCAGCAGCCGGCGTACCTCGGCGTCGAGGTCGGCCACGACGTCCTCGTATTGCACGCGCAGGATCTTGCCGGGCAGCAGGCGCTCCCAGTGCGCCATGAGCGACTCGTAACCGCGGTAGTAGCGGCCGAGCTCCTCGAGCCCGTAGGTGAAGTTCTGGCCTTCGCCGAACAGCTGCTTGAAATTGCTGAAGCAGCAGGCCATTGCCTCGCGCCGTGCATCGATGATTTTCGCGTTGGGGAACATCAGGTGGATGAGACCGATGTGGCGAAAATTGTTCGGCATCTTGTCGGTGAAATAGGGCGCACCATGACGATAGACTTGTGTCGATTGGAAATAGTCCAGTGCGAAGCGCTCGAATTGCCCGGCCTCGAGCGTCTCGAGGATTGCCGGGTAGCGCGGCGTGTCATCCACGCTGCGGCGGCCGGCCAGCTTCTGCGCAAGCGCGAGGACGTTCGGCAATTCGATCGTGCCGTCGACCATCGGGTGCGAGGCGAGGATCTGTTCGATCAACGTCGAACCGGCCCGTGGCATGCCGACGATGAAGACGGGCGCACCGTCGGCCACACCGAAATCGCGCCTTTGCTCGAAGAATTCCTTCGTGCAGACCTCCTTTTGCCGTGCAAATTCGGCCTCGGTGTATTCGGCACGATAACCGCTTTCCCCGAGTTTGAGGGCATTACCGCGCGAGTAGTAATCAAAAGCGGTAGCGATCTCGTCGCGATCCTCGAAACACTTGCCGAGCGCGAAACAAAGTTGATAGCAATCTCGCGTGCTCGTCATCGGATCGGCTTCGGCCGAGCGCATCTGCTCGAGCTCGGCATCCGTGAATGCATAGGTCTTGATGTTGGCCAGGCTCCACCAGGCGTCGCCGTGATCCGTTCTTTCTGCGGCCACCTGCCGGTAAGCGGCGATCGCCTGCGCTGCATCGCCGTATGACTTGAGCGCGTGACCTTTCAGAATCGGCAACTCGACATTGTCCGGATGCGCGTCGATCAGTTGATCATAGATCGCGAATGCCCGATCGAAGTCACGGACGGCGGCTGCCGCGTTCGCGCAGACGAGCTGGAAGTCGGCATTGTCGGGCTGCTCGCGAAGCAGGCGCCCCGCCTGTTCGAGCGCTTTGCCGAAGCGCTGCCTTTTGTACAGGATTTGGGCGTAATCGTAACGGGCCGCGGTGAAATTCGGCGCGAACTCAAGACAGCTCTCGAGCAGGAACTCGGCATCATCGAGAATGTCGTGTTCGCTGCCGATCTTCGCCAGCAGCCGCATGCCGATGACGTTTTTCGGGTGTTTTTGCAGATACGCACGGCACAGCGGCTCGGCCTCATCGAGCTTGCCCTCGTAGATCATGCTCATGACCGCAAGCAGTTCCTTAGGCTGCGCCGAGAGTTCGTCGGCGTGCTTTTGACTGGCAGCCACGCGGTGGGTTCGCCCTTCGCCCGCCTGCAGCTTTGCGAGGTTTTGCCACGACGACAGCAGCGCCGGGTTCGAGCCAACGGCCTTTTCGTAGGCTTCGATAGCGGCGTTCGCGTTACCGCTGTCTCTGTAGAGGTGGCCGCGCTCCTGGTAGCCCCTCGCGCAGGCCGGGTTCAGTTCGAGAAGTCGATCGAGTGCCGCCACGGCCGCATCAGCCTGCCCGGCATATCGCGAACACACGGCGAGCATATAGAGCGCTTCCTCGTTGCCGGGCTTGTGCTCGAGCAGCGCCTCGAGCTCCTCGATCGCCGCAACAAACTCGCCGCGCGTCAGGGACTGCTTCGCCGAACTCAGGGCGGCGTCGACATCGGGCACGACACCGCGATCCGCCGTCAATGCCATTCGGCCACGGTTTGCAGGCCGCGCCTCATCCGACCGGCGGGTGCTGGGCTAGAAGTCGCGTGACAGTCTCAGGCTCAGCGTCCGCGGCCGGGAAGTGACCGTCCGCCTGATCTCGTCCTGAATGGTCTTGAACAGTTCGGACCGCTCGTCGGTCAGATTGCTGAGAAACAGACTGACTCGCCATCCTTCGAAGTCCACCCCGAAGGAGGCGTCTACGATCGTGTACGAGTCGAGGTTTTCGGCATTGGCAACTACGAGCGTCGTAAAGGAATCGCCGCTGTGTCGGACGGACAATTGGGCAAAGGACTCCCAGTCACCAATCTGAAAATCATAGCGCCCGGTGAGGTTGCCCTGGAATGACGGCGACAGGGGCAGGTCCGAACCGGCCGGCAGCAGATTGTCCGCGCCGCTCGGGCGACTGGTCAGTTCCGTATCATTGAAGGAGAAAGCGCCCGTCAGCGTGAATTGATCCGTCGGATACCACGTGAAATCACCCTCGATGCCCTTGACTTCAGCCTCGCCGACATTGGCGGTAAACAGCAGGAAGCTTATCGCCGGATCGAAGATATCGATCTGAATATCGCTCCAGTCGATAAAGTACGCGGCGCCGTTGAAGCGTAAGGTGCCGTCCGCCAGGGTCGTTTTCCAGCCGAGCTCGTAGTTGTCGATCGTGTCGGATTTATAGAACGCCGGAAACAGCACGGTGCCACTCATATCGAGGACGTCGCCACCGCGGTTGAAGCCGCCACGCCGGAAACCTTCGGAAAGGGTTGCGTAAAGAGTCAGGTCGTCGTTCGGCGTGAAATTCACAGTAAATTTGCCGATCGTGTCACTGTCGTTGGCGGGCGTAAAGCTGTCCAGTGAACCGCCGCCGTCTCCATCAACCGGTCCTCTAGTCGCAAAGTTGAACGAGCCCCTGGGAACGATATCGATATCGTAATTTCTCAGCCCCAGCGTGGCGCTCCAGGAATCGTTGAAGCGGTAAGTCAGTTCACCGAAGAAGGCGATCTGTTCCGCTTCGTTGCTCAGGTCATTGAAAAATGCGACCTCGGGATCGCGAACATTCGGGTTGAAATGCGTTGCCTGGGAATGCGGCGCATTCGGCGCCCATTCCAGTCCAGGTGGTTGTATTTGCGGAGAATGATATTCCCACTCCTGGGATACCCCACCCTCCGATTTATCGTAGTAGACGCCGCCGATGAAATGCCATGCCCTGGCGGGATCGGTCGAGATACGAAATTCGTGTTGCGTGTCGTCGGAGTCCTGGATGCCGTGGAATCTCGCGTCCGGCGCGGCGCACAGCGTAATCTCCCCCAATGCATTGTAGACGCAGTTGTAAAACGGAAAGAACGACAACCTGGTACCGCCGACATAGTCCATACGCTGTTCAATCTCACGGTTGAGGAAAGATCCGGCGTAGACGATTTCCAGTTCGCGCACGCGGCCATTCACGGTCCAGTTGAACTGCGTGAAGTCGTCGTCGAGAAAATCGTCATTGAAACGCTGCACCTGCAGATCACCCACACCTGGTGAATAGTCGAACACGCCGTCGGCTTCGAGCTCCTGTGTCATGACGCCCACGTTCACATCCCAGTCGTCGTTGACGAAAAAAGTTCCGCTGACGCGAGCGCCGGTGTAGGTGGAATCGTTAAAATCGTCTTCGACGAAGCTGTCATTGTTTGCTACACGAATTTCAGCGCCCGGAGCCAGCGGCAGGCTCCCGTCCGCGATTGCCGGATTGAAGTTATATGAGAGCGTGCCGGGAACATTGTCGATATAGCCGCCGCTCTCAATATTGTAGGCCGCGATGCGGATCGCAAACCTGTCTTCGACGATGGGAATATTGAGATAGCCCTCGGCACCCCAGCTTTCCTCGCCCTCTTCGGTGGCCGAGGCCGAGACATCGAAACCCGAGCTGAATCCGATCGGATCCGGCTTGTTAGTGATCAGGCGTACCGTGCCTGCCTGGGAGCTCGCGCCGTACAGGGTCCCCTGAGGCCCGGGCAGTACCTCTATGCGTGCGATATCGGTCACGTACACGTCGACGTTTCGACCGGAAGAGGTCAGCGGTGCTTCGTCGACATAAAAAGCCACGGTAGGGCCGGCGCCGATACCGCCGGACTGGAACAGGCTTCCTCTGCCGGTCGTGATACCGCGGATATAAACGTCGTTCTGACCCGGACCGCGGCCGGCAAACGTCACATTGGGCAGCTGCTGGACGTAATCGGCGAAACTGTTGATGTCCAGGCTTTCGAGTTCGTCTTCGCCCAGTGCCTGCACCGTCACCGGGATGTCCTGCATGCTCTCGACGCGCTTGGTCGCCGTGACGACGATTTCCTCGATGACGCGGCGTTCCTGCGCCTGCTGTGCAACGGCAGTGCCGGAAACGCCGATCGCACCCGATGCGATAGCCAGCGCCACGGCCTGACTAACCTTGCTTTGCTCAAACATGGAATACCCCCGCAATCATGTCGCTCTTGTGATCGTGCCATTATAGAGGAGTGTGAATCGCGGGCCAGTTACGGAATCAGCCATTAACGTGTCCAATCATTATCATTAATATTGCTAATGATTTTCAGGCAATTGACGCGGGCATCGTGATTTTTCGGCGTTAGCCCATCAGATAATTTGGCGCTCGAAATAAGTATTGCTTATATCAATGAACCCCGATTGCCAACTGGCGGTCGGCATTTCACTATCAATCACGGTGAAATTTCCCCACCGGGCACGACAGGCGGAGATACGGCATGCCTCTCGGACTCCTGAAATTCGGCTTCAGCAAGCTATATCCGGCGAAGCACTCGTTCACGCCCGCAACGCAGAAACTCGGGCGTCATTACGATGTCGTCATCATCGGCGCGGGTGGGCATGGCTTGGGTATCGCCTACTACCTGGCCAGGCACCACGGCATCCGCGACGTGGCCGTGCTCGAAAAGTCCTATCTCGGCAGCGGCGGCACCTCACGAAATACGGCCGTGATTCGCTCCAACTACCTGACCAAGGAGGCCGTTGCCTTCTACCGCGACTCGCTGCGGCTGTACCGGGACATGAGCAACGAACTGGGGTTCAACGTCATGTTCGAGAACCGTGGGCAGCTGACACTTGCACACAACGATGCATCGATCCGCAGTTTTCGCTGGCGCGCGGAGGTCAACAAGCACCTCGGCGTTAAGTCCGAGCTCGTCGACCGGCAGGCCATTGCGGAGCTGGTGCCTGTTCTCAACATGTCCGAAGAGGCGCGCTTTCCGATCCTGGCCGGCCTGTGGCACGCCGACGGCGCGACCGCGCGCCACGATGCGGTCGCCTGGGGCTACGCGCGCGAAGCCTGCGAGCGCGGCGTCGAGGTACATCAGCTGACGGAGGTCGAAGGCATCGAGGTCGAGGGCGGCAGGGTTGTTGCCGTTCGCACCAATCGCGGCCGTGTCGAATGTGGCTGCGCCGTACAGGCAGTCGCCGGCAATAGTTCAGTGGTTGCAAAAATGGCAGGTATCCGTTTGCCGATCCATACCTTCCCGCTACAGGCAATGGTCACGCAGCCCTACAAGCCGGTCTTGACGCCGCACGTCAGCTCACCGCAACTGCACGTCTACACGCACCAGACCTCGCGCGGCGAATTCGTCATCGGCGGCGGTTCGGATCCCTACCCGCTCTACAGCACCCGGGCGACGCTGGAACAGAAGGAAGCGCTGGCCTCCGCCGTGCTCGAGCTGTTCCCGTTCCTGTCGCAGGCTCGGGTGTTGCGCCAATGGGCAGGCATCACAGACATGACCCCGGATTACAGCCCGATCATGGGCCTGAGCCCCGTCGACAATTACTACCTCGACGCGGGCTGGGGCACGTGGGGCTTCAAGGCGACGCCGATCTGCGGCAAGACAATGGCCGAGCTGGTCGCCACGGGACGCGTGCCGGATTTGATCAGGCCGTTCGAACTCGAACGTTTCTACCGCTTCGAGCAGGTCAGCGAAGCCGGCGCCACGGCGGCGAGCCACTGAGCCGCACACGATGAAGATCCTGAATTGTCCGCTGAACGGACCCCGCAATATTTCCGAGTTCAGCTACGGCGGCGAACTGGTGCATCCGCCGGACCCTTGGCGTTGCACCGCGCGCGACTGGGCGGAATACGTCTTCTTCGACGACAACGATGCCGGCGTCGTGAAGGAGTGGTGGTGCCATACCGCGACGGCCTACTGGTTCCTGGCCGAGCGCGACACGCAGACGGACGAGATCATCCGCACGTTTCCGGCCAGCGAGATTTTCAAAAAACGTATCGACTACGACGCGCCCCCGGACGGAGAGCGCGGATGATGTCGGCCTTTGACCGCCTGCCGCCGCCTTTTGGCTCGATGCTCGACCGGGACAAAGAAGTCTCCTTCAAGTTCGAGGGCCGGCGTTATGATGGCTACGCGGGCGACTGTATCGCGAGCGCGCTCGCGGCGAGCGGCCAGTGGCTGATCAGCCGCTCGTTCAAGTACCACCGGCCGCGCGGCGTCCTGACGATGGCCGGCCAGGATGCGAATGCGCTCGTGCAATTGCCGGGCGAT
>JBHIDG010000068.1:0-11559 GCA_046760025.1 Woeseia sp.
GCTCGATATCAAATATGGCGTTGAATCCCGAGTACCGGAATATGTCGTGAATGTGATTATTGATGTTGACTATTTTCAGCCCCACCCCGGTTTCCGCGAGTCTCTTTTGTGTCTTCAGAAGAACCCCCAACCCTGCACTCGAGATGTACTCGAGGTCCGAGAAATCGACGATCCGGGCTTCCGCAACCGCGTCCATGAACGATTGAGCCTTCTCGCATTGCGAAGCGTCCAGTCTGCCGGAGCAGACGATTTCACCATTGTCCCCAAAATCGATCTGAAACACCTGTCTATCCCGCCCTCTTTGTAAACGTCACCGTACTGCTCCGGTCAGCATAGTCGTACTCGAGCGAGTCAACCATGTGCTGAATCAGGTGTACCCCCAGCCCGCCGGGCGTGCGCTGTTCCAGCGGAGCATGGATGTCGACGTCGCGAGGCGCAGTGACGTCGAATGCGTCCACATCATAGTCTGTCAGGGTCACCGTTACCGCGCCGTCCGCCGCGTCGACGCCAAGCAGAATACCGTTCGAATTGTCCGGATTGTATTTCACCATGTTGGTAAACAGCTCCTCCGTCACGAAGTGCACCGGAAACCGAACGGATTGCCCGATTCCCTCCGCCGCAAAGAAGCGTTCGGTGAACTCAAATATTTCTTCGAGTGAGTCGTAGCTCCTATTGAATTTTTTTTGCATCACGCGTTCACTCGCGACCTGTACTATAAGCCTTCGTTCGGAGATTGCACGATGGCGCTCCGACGCGGTCTACTATATATGGTCGCTATCTAGCATTTTCTGTTGGGTTGGCGGCGAATGAGGACGATCGTAATGTCGTCCATTTGGGGCAGCGAGCCGCCGTAGCGATGGGCCGCGTCCATGATCAATTGAACCAGCTCCGGCATCGGGGCATCGCGATGCCGATCGATGATATTGACGATACCCTGCTGGCCGAACTGTCCGCCGGACTCGTTCTCGTATTCGTATATGCCGTCCGATATCAGGCCAAGTATGTCTCCGGCTGCCATCTCGATTACCAGCGAATCCGGCAGTTCAGATTGCGCCATGTAACCCATTGGGAAAGTAGATGCGCCATGCCAGTCGTATTTCCCGGAATCTGCGTGGAAATGCATGATCGGACCCTGCCCGCCGGAATGAAACCGGACAGTGTGATTGTCGGCCCGCAGCAGACCGAAAAAGGCCGTGACGAACCGGTCATCCGGTAGATCATCGACGAGCTGGTCATTGATATGGGTGAAAGCCTCGTCCAGGTCCGCCTCCAGTCGCAGGGCGACTCGCAACATCGCCCGGACCTGCGTGGCGCTCAGAGCCGGTCCGATGCCGTGGCCGGTGGCGTCTCCCATGAGAACGAACAGTTGCTCATCGCTGATCGGCACAAAGTCGAACAGGTCACCACCCGTCTGGTCGGTCGGCGAAAACGTGCCTGCAACGTCGTATCCTTTGATCGATGGCATCTCTTTGGGCAGGGTGCCCATCTGGACATCACGCGCGACGGTTATCTCCCGATCGAGCTTCTCCGTCGCGATCATCGCTTCCGTGATTTTGACGCGGTGCAAGACGACCGCTGCCTGTGCGGCGAGCGCCGACGCGACGAACTCGTCCCGCTCATCGAATACGCCGTCTTTCTTGTTCAGCAGCTGCAACACACCCACCAGCGAATCCTCGTAGCCGATAAGGGGAATCGTCAGCATGCAACGTGAGCGGTAACCGGTCAGCTTGTCGATTTCGCGGTTGAAGCGTTCGTCCGCGTAACAGTCGGGCACGTTGATGAGCCGGCGAGTTTGCGCGGACTCTCCGACAATGCCCTTGTCGGAGGGAATTCGGACCGTGCCGATACCGGTTGCAACGCGTACGACGAGTTCGTCAGAGTCCGGCTCGTAAAGAAACACGGTTCCGCGCTCGGCGTGCAGGATGTTTCGGGCGGCATCGACGACCTCGGACAGCATGGTGTCGAGATCGAACGGGGCCGCGAGCTTGCGAGTAACCTCGAGGATACGATGGAGGGCTTCTGCATCCAATTCCTGTCTGGATCCTGACATACCCGTACCGGAATTCACCGTCAGACGGACGCCCTCATCTGCAGCTTGACGTATTCGATTTCTATGTCGGAAATGCGGGCAACCATGCGTTCGTGGTGCGGTGGTACCTGATACGACGCTTTTTCCAGCGCGCGATCCGTCACGAGTATCTGCGACCCTCCGGCAAGGTCTTCCCCGAGCTTGGACGCCGTATTGACGGGATCCCCGTAGAAATCGTCCGTGCCCACCAGCAACACGTCTCCGTAATCGATGCCGACCGCGAGGAAGATATGGTTCTGGGGATCCTCGTCCTGGTTCGCCCGAAATAAAGCATCGTTGATGTCCAGGCTCGCCTGAATGGCAGAGTCCGCCGACTCGAAGAAGGCGTAGCAGTTATCGGCGTCACACTTGAGAAGCAATCCGCCGTGCCGGTCGATCCTGGGGGCGATTATCTGTCGCGCCCTGTGAATCATGTTCAGGAAGTGGCAGATACCGAAGGCTCGCGAAGTGCTCGAGAAGCTGGCCATGTCCGAGATGAAGGTCGTGCCGGTGGTGCCGAAGCGGTCCCACAAGGCTCTTTCCGCCTGCAGGCGCTGGCTGGAGTTCTTGGACCGGCTGAAGTTCTCGACCAGTGCGTCAAACTCGGCGTGGGCATCGGCCGAACGCACTCTGGTCCTGCTAACCATTACTATTCCCCGGATTCATCAATTACGCAGTATAGCCTTACCGTACTTCAGGATGGTGGCCGCCCGGCAATCAGCGAAACGATGCCTGCCGCGAACAGTACCCAGCCGAGCCCTGGCATTGCCTCCAACGTAAGGAGCAGCGTTCCGGATACGGCCGCAGTCGCCCCGACCGCAAGCAGGAAGCGTTGTCTTTGTTGCAGCTTCAGTTGGTCCCTCAACGGTCTCAGGTCCGGTGTGTGCGTTCGCACTTGCAGATTCCCGGCAGCCGCCTGATCGGCGAGATGCTTGATGGCCAGGGGCAGTTCACGCAGAGCCTCGCGAAGCTGCGGCAGATTACCGCGAATGTCGTCGAGCACCGCACGCGGGCCCAGCTGTTCGTCCATCCACTGGCGCAATACGGGGTGCGCCGTTTTCCACAGGTCGAGTTCGGGATACAACTCCCGGCCCAGCCCTTCGATGTTGAGCAGGGTCTTGTGCAGGAGAATCAGCTGAGGCTGAATCTCCATGTTGAAGCGCCGCGCCGTACGGAAAATACGTATCAGGACCTGCGCGAAGGAAATCTCCGCCAGGGGCTTGTTGAAAATCGGTTCGCAGACCGTCCTGACCGCGGTTTCGAGCTCGTCGATTCGTGTGTCGGCTGGCACCCACCCGGAGTCCAGGTGAAGTCTCGCGATTTCGTGATAGTCGCGATCGAAAAATGCCAGGAAATTGCCGGCCAGATATTGCTGGTCCGTTGCGCTCAAGGTACCGACGATGCCGAAATCGACGGCCGCGTATTTCGGCCGCTCCGGATTGTCGGCGATCACGAAGATGTTGCCGGGGTGCATGTCCGCATGGAAGAAGTTGTGCCGAAAGACCTGCGTGAAAAAGATCTCGACGCCGTTTTCCGCCAGGGCCTGGATATTGGTGCCCGCGGCCCTAAGGGCTTCCATATCGCTGATCGGGATGCCGAAGACTCTTTCCTGGACCAGGACCTCGGGCCGGCAGTAGTCCCAGTAGACCTCCGGGACGTACAGCATGTCGGAGCCTTCGAAATTACGCTTGAGCTGTGCCGAGTTCGCGCCCTCGCGCATCAGGTCGAGTTCATCGATAATTGTCTTTTCGTATTCGGCGACCAGCTCCAGCGGGCGCAGCCGCTTACTGTTCTCCCAGTACTTGTCGGCGAGCGTCGCGACCGCAAACAAGACGTCGAGGTCTCGCTCGATCAGTTCGCGAACACCGGGCCGCAACAGCTTGACGATGACCTCGGTGCCGTCGTCCAGTGCTGCTGTATGCACCTGTGCGATCGACGCCGCCGCAAACGGTTCGAAGTCGAAGCGGGCGAAAACGTCGTCTACCGATTTGCCATAGGCGGCACTGAGAATGGCGACCGCCTGGTCCGCCGGAAACGGTGGCACGCGATCCTGCAGCTTGGCTAGTTCGTCGGCAACCTCACGGGGCAACAGGTCCCTGCGTGTCGAAACCGCCTGGCCGAACTTGACGAATATCGGGCCGAGTTCTTCGAGGGCGAGCCGTATTCTCTCGCCCAACGGAGCCGAGCGGTCACTTCTTCGCGGGAGGAGGTAAAAGAAAAATCTCAGGGGGCGCAGGATATGGGTCGCCGTGATGATCTCGTCAAGGCCGTGGCGGACCAGGACTCGCTGGATAGTCAGGAGTCTTAGCAGTGTGCGTTTGCGTCGCATCAGGCTTCCCGATCGAGGCGGTCCAGACGGGCTTCGAACCGTGCAACATCGTCACGCAGGGCGTTCACCAGGCGCGAAAATTTCTCGACCTCGTGTCGACTCGGCACGTCGCGCCGTTCTTCGACGAGATACTCGCCGATGTTCTGGCGCATCGTCGATCCTGCTTGGCTGGCCCACTTCCGGACTCCTCTCGCAACCTCGCCGAGATGGTGAGCGGCGACATCGCCGATGATCCCCGACAATTCCTCTTCGATATCCGGCTTGCCGAAACGGAGCAGCTTCTGGAACGACTGCGCTACTTCTGCGTCCCCGGTCAGATCCAGTGAGCCGTCGCGAATAGCGTCCCGCCCACCGGCGCCGGCCAGTCGGGCGAGCGTCAGGATCGATCCTGCGATAACGACGTCGGGATCGTCGTCAAAGTCCCCGAACAGCGCGATCTCGTCCGGGCAAACACAAAAGAACATCGCCAGACCCGTGTCCTTCACGCGCACGGCGATTACCTTGCCGTCGAGTTCTGCGCAGAGTTCGCGTGCCGGAGTCGTCGCCTTGATCTGCTTGTTGATCAGCGTGATGACCGGCCGGAACAGGGACTCGAGCGCATCCATCAGAGCCGGTATCCGATATGCAGTGCGACGATTCCGCCGGCAAGATTGTGGTATCGGCAGCGCCCGAAGCCGGCCTGTTCCATTATCTTCAGTAACTCCTGCTGGTCCGGGTGCATTCGAATGGACTCGGCGAGGTATCGATAGCTCGACTCATCGTTGGCCACCAGCTTGCCGAGCAGCGGAATTACCCTGAACGAATACAGATCGTAGGCGGGTTTCAATAAGTCTGCCGGCCTGGAGAACTCGAGAATCAAGACCCTGCCACCCGGTTTCAGCACACGCAGCATCGACGCGAGCGCTGCGGCCTGGTCCGTCACGTTTCTCAGCCCGAACGCGATCGTGATGCAATCAAAACTGGCGGGCGCGAACGGTAACTGCTCCGCATCGACCTGTGTAATTGAATAGTTACCGGCAACACCGGCATCGACGAGGCGGCCCCTGCCCGCGAGTAGCATCTTCAGGTTGATGTCGGCTAGAACGACATGCCCCGAATCGCCGACCTGCTTCGCAAACACTCTCGCGAGGTCTCCGGTGCCGCCCGCGAGATCCAGGACGACATGGCCGCTTCTGACGCCGGCCTGCTCGGTCATGAATCGCTTCCATAGCCTGTGAAGACCGACCGACATCAGGTCATTCATGATGTCGTAGCGGGTGGCAACGGAATCGAATACACCCTTTACCTTGCGCGCCTTTTCGGCGAGCGGAACGGTTTCGAAGCCGAAATGCGTCGTGGGGGAGCCTTTAGACATTATTCTGTGTCCACGCGATCATGGCGAGCATACCCCGCCGCCTCGAGCCGGTCGAGGTAGGTCTGCCAGTTCTCAGCCCGGGCTTCGCCCAGTTCGTACAGGTATTTCCAGGTATACAGGCCGGTGTCGTGGCCGTCGTCGAAAACGAGCCGCACCGCGTAATGTCCGACAGGTTCGACCAGCGTTACCCGGACATTTTCCTTGCCCGTCTGCAGCACTTCCTGTCCCGGGCCGTGCCCCTTCACGTCGGCGGAGGGCGAGTAGACGCGAAGATACTCGAAGGGGAGATCGAAGGAATTTCCGTCCTCGAACGTCACTGCGATCAGGCGCGATTTCTTGCGCAGCCTGATCTCGACGGGGACAACGCTCATCGAACTTTAGCCTGACTACTGCGCCAGTATGGCGCGCTTTCGCTTAGTCTTGGATTGCCTGAGCGATTTTCCTCGCTCGGAAATAGACACCGTTATTCCACTCACTCGGAAAACCCCTCAACCAATCAAATCCTTAACCGATCTCACTCGCCATACTGGCGCACTACCCAGCCTAGAGAATGTAGCGGCTGAGGTCCTCGTCCTTCGACAATTCGGCAAGGTGGTCATCGACATAACCGGCGTTGACCTGCACATGCGAGCCGCTCTTGTCCGAGGCCTCGAACGAAATGGTTTCCAAAAGCCGCTCCATGACCGTGTGCAGCCGGCGGGCACCGATGTTTTCGGTCGCCTCGTTGATGTGAAATGCCACTTCGGCGAGTCGCCTGACACCGCTCTCCGCGAATTCCAGCGCGACCTCCTCGGTCGACAGGAGTGCCGTGTACTGCGTCGTCAATGATGCGTCCGGCTCGGTCAGAATGCGGACAAAGTCCTCCGTGGTGAGCGATTTCAATTCGACTCGAATGGGAAAGCGGCCCTGCAGTTCGGGAATCAGGTCGGATGGCTTCGAGACGTGGAATGCGCCGGAGGCGATAAAGAGAATATGGTCGGTCTTGACCATGCCGTACCTGGTGTTGACCGTCGAGCCCTCCACCAGCGGCAGCAGGTCTCGTTGCACGCCCTCCCGCGACACGTCCGCGCCGAGGGTTTCGGATCGGCGCGCTACCTTGTCCAGTTCGTCGAGAAACACGATACCGTGCTGTTCCACGGCATCGAGCGACTGCGACTTGATCTCCTCTTCGTCGAGCATCTTGGCCGCCTCCTCGTCGGTGAGGAGCCTCACAGCCGCAGCGACCTTGAGCTTCTTGGTCTTTTGCCGGCCGCCCGAGAGGTTTTGAAACATGCCCTGCAGCTGACTCGTCATCTCTTCCATACCCGGCGGCGCCATGATCTCCACGCCGACCGGTATTGCCTGGATCTCGATCTCTATCTCCCTGTCGTCAAGCTTGCCCTCACGGAGCATCTTGCGGAATTTCTGGCGGGTGTCCGAGTCTTCATCGCCGCCGTCGGCGGTGAATCCGACACCGCGGGCCGGTCTCGGCAACAGCGCATCCAGGATTCTCTCCTCTGCGGCGTCTTCCGCCCGGTGTGTGACCTTGGCCATGGCCTCTTCGCGCGTCATCTTGACCGAGATGTCCATCAGGTCGCGGATGATGCTATCGACCTCTCGGCCGACATAGCCGACCTCGGTAAACTTGCTGGCTTCCACTTTAATGAATGGCGCTTTCGCCAGTTTCGCGAGCCGCCGTGAAATCTCGGTCTTGCCGACACCGGTCGGACCGATCATCAAAATATTCTTGGGCGTGATCTCGCCGCGCAGTGGTTCGTCTACCTGCACGCGGCGCCAGCGGTTTCGGAGCGCGATGGCGACCGCCCGCTTCGCCTCGTCCTGGCCAACGATGTGCTTATCCAGTTCCTGGACGATCTCTCTGGGTGTCATCTGCGACATTCAGCTTCTTCCGTTTGCGGCAAGTTCCTCGACCTCGATGTTCTGGTTAGTGAAGACACAGATATCGCCCGCGATCTTGAGCGACTGCTCGACGATAGCGCGGGCGTCCAGCTCCGTATGCTGCACGAGAGCCAGCGCTGCGGCCTGCGCGTAGGGTCCGCCGGATCCGATCGCCATCAGATCGTGTTCCGGCTCGATCACATCGCCGTTGCCGGAGACGATAAATGACTTCTCCTGGTCGGCAACGCAGAGAAGCGCTTCGAGCCGCCGCAATCGGCGGTCAGTGCGCCAGTCCTTGGCGAGCTCGATGGCTGCCCGCGTGAGATTTCCGTATTGCTCGAGCTTGCTCTCGAACAGCTCGAACAGCGTGAATGCATCGGCCGTGCCTCCGGCGAACCCCGCAATGACACGGCCGTCGGCCAGTTGGCGCACCTTGCGGGCATTGCCCTTCATGATCGTGTTACCCATGCTGACCTGACCGTCGCCGCCGATGGCCACGGCGCCGTCGCGGCGGACCGAGACGATAGTTGTCCCTCGAAGTTGTTCCATCACGTGATCTTCCTGCCGTTGGATCGCCCGCCGGGGCGGGAGAATCTCTTGTGCTCAGGTTTTGTCGTCCGCCTTTGTTCGTGCCCGCGGATGAGTTTTGTCGTATATCTGGGCGAGGTGCTGGAAGTCAAGGTGCGTATATACCTGGGTAGTGCCTATATTTGCGTGGCCGAGAAGCTCCTGGACACCGCGCAGGTCATGGCTCGATTCGAGCAGGTGAGTGGCAAACGAATGCCTGAACAGGTGCGGATAGACCCTTGCATCGATGCCCTGCCGCCGGGCCCAGTAGCTTACCCGTGACTGCACCGAGCGGGCGCTCAGCCGGTTGCCCTGCTTGCTGACGAACAGTGCTTCCTCCCGAGCCTGGACAAGCTGCGGGCGTTCTTTGAGCCAGTCTGCCACGGCGCGGCGGGCGTGACGCCCTACCGGGATGATCCTGTCCTTGCTGCCTTTGCCCGTTACCCGGACCGTGCCGTCGTCCAGATCGATATCACCGACGTCGAGACCGGTGAGCTCGGCAAGCCTTAGGCCCGACGAATACAGGAGCTCCAGAATGGCGCGGTCGCGGGCGGCAATCGGCCCGCCGCCGGGAATCTCCAGGAGCTTCGCCATTCGGTCTGCATCGAGATTGCCCGGCAGACGCTTGCCGGACCTCGGGGCGCTGACTGCATCGACGGGATTCTTCCTGACGTGCTTTTCACGCGTGAGATAGCGATAAAATGTTCGTGCCGCCGATAAACGGCGTTGAATGCTGCGCGCACTCAGTCCTTTGCGGAATGCGGCAGCCGCGAAGGAACGGACGTGTTCGTTGTCGAGATCCTTCCAGCCGGGCACACCGTATTGATCACAATACTCGGCGAGGGCCGAAAGGTCGCGTTGGTAATGTTTACAGGTCAGCTTGGACAGGCGGCGCTCGAGCTCAAGGTGCCGGATAAACTTGCCTATCCAGTCCTGTTCGTTTTTGTCCATCCTGGCACCCCGTCAAGGCCATATTGATCGGGTATTAAAACCGCCTGAGCGCCTCCGCGACAAGATCGCCGAGCCGTGAGAGGAAATCCATGCTCATGCCGGGATGAAACCGGCCCGCGTCGGCGCTGCCGATTGCCAGGAACCCTACCTCGGATTTTTTGCCGAGTGGCACCAGCGCAACGGAACCGACCTCGTCGGTCTCCCTGCCGAACAGAAAATCGCGTTGCGCATCGCGCACCTGACCGCAGCGCGGGTTGCTGCCTTTCAAAAAGGTCGCAAATGCCCTCACCGATTCCGCTTCCCGCTCGATCGGTTTGAAGAATCGACCGACTTTCACGTCTTCGAACGCCGCGGGGTCGCCGAACAGTACGAGAATCGACATATCCGAATCAAACCCTGTACGTAGCGCGGTCTCGATTGCTTCCAGCGTATCGCTGATGTCCCTGGCCGCCAGAAGCATGAGCGTTAATTGATGCATCTTGGCGCCAAGCACATCGTTTACGCGGGCGACCGCAATGATTTCCTTGAGCTTGCGCTCCAGCTTGAGGTCTTTCTGGCGAAGAACGGAGACCTGGCGCTCGACGAGTGATACCGCGCCGCCCGACACATGGGGCAGGCGCAGTGAGCCCAGCAATTCGCCGTGCCGCTCGAAAAAATCCGGATTGGCCGCCAGATAGTCGTGCACGTCGGATTCTGACAGGTCTTCTTCGATGAATTCCGGTTTTCGCTGTGTACTCATATGTCCAGCATTCCCTCAAAGCTCAGTCGTGCATCGCCGGACAGCCAGACCGGGGCCAACTCGCCCGGCCAGCTTACCATGAGTCGGCCCCCGGGAAGGCTTACCTCAACATCCTCGTCCAGCTTGTCGAGAATGCGGCCTGCCACGACCGCGGCGCACGCGCCCGTTCCACAGGCCCTGGTTTCCCCTACGCCGCGTTCATGCACACGGAGGTCGATCTGTCCGCGACTGCGGATAGCCATGAAACCGACATTCGTACGGCTCGGGAAGCGTTCGTGCATCTCCAGGACCGGGCCGAGTGTATCGATGGCCGCGTCGGCTAGCCGGTCCACCTCTAACACGCAATGCGGGTTGCCCATGGAGAGGACCGAGACGCTCAGGGCTTCACCACCGACATTGAGCGCATAGAGAGGCGCCCTCGCGTCGGCGATGAAAGGGATGTCGGCCGGGTCGAGCACGGGTTTTCCCATCGATGCGGCAAACGAGTCCTCGCCCAGAATCCGCACCGGGATCGGGCCGGCCAGGCTGCCGAGCGTAAAGTCACCCGTCCGCCCGGAGTCGCGTGCGATAACCCAGGCAACACAGCGGACGCCGTTTCCGCATTGCTCGCTTTCGCCGCCGTCCGCGTTGAATACGCGATAATAGGCCACGCTCTGATCGTCGCGCGGTGGATCTATCCACATCAGCTGATCGAAGCCGATACCCGTTCGCCGGTCAGCCAGCTCGCGGATTTTTTCGGGCGCAGGTACTTCCAGTTCCCCCCTGCGCTGGTCGATGACCAGAAAATCATTGCCGGCGCCGTGCATTTTCCGGAATGCGAGCTGCATTCGCGAAGTTTAGCAGGACGATTGCCGCCTCATAATGCGCATAGACTTTTGTTGCCGGCACCGGTACTTTATGCAAACAAAAAGCAACCTCCACAACTCACTCCGGGAACAAGAATGCGGCACATTATGGTGATGAATGCCAAGGGTGGCTGTGGTAAAAGCACCCTTGCAACGAATATCGCTGCTTATTTCGCAGACGGGGGCTATGCGGTTGCGCTGGCCGATTATGATCCGCAGCGATCGTGCCTCGACTGGCTGGACAGACGGCCGGGAAACCGCCCCGACATTGCAGCCGTTGCCGCATTCGACGGCGGCCTGAGGCATGCGCCGCGCGGCGTCGATTTCATCGTCATCGATGCGCCTGCACGGTCGCATGGACCGGAACTGACGGAGCTGATCCGTCACGCGGAGACTATCGTGATCCCCGTCCTGCCCTCGACGATCGACATTCAGGCGACGAAGAGCTTCCTCAAGGAGCTGAAATCCGTCGGCAAGATCGCACGCAGGGAGGCGAAGTTCGGTATCGTGGCTAATCGCTTTCGGGAGTACACCCTGATCTGGGCGGAACTCGACGACTATCTGGCGTCAGCGAGAGTGGCGTACGTCGCAGCGCTTCGGGAAGCTCAGAACTATGTCAGGGCGTACACACGCGGCCTCGGCATCCACGAATTACCCGAATATCTTGCCTGGCCGGACTGGGAGCAGTGGGAGCCCCTGGTCAACTGGCTCACGAGCCGCCGCAGCCGGCCGTAGGTGCCGGAGCGGCCGTAGGTGCCGGAGCGAACTTTCCGAACTTTTCAACAAGCTTGGCATCAGTTACGAAAGCCAGAAAAGTTCGGAAAGTTC
>JBHIDG010000069.1:0-11406 GCA_046760025.1 Woeseia sp.
CGGAGAGCTCGAAGACGCGCAGTGGTTTTCGCGAAAACAACTGCGTTCCGGATTTCCGAAGCTACCCTATCGCTTGTCGATCGCGCGCCGCCTCGTCGACGGCTGGCTCGTGTCCGGCGTCGGTGAAATCAACCAGGCAGGATAGCGATGTGCCTGGTCGTATTCGCCTGGCGGGCGCACCCGCAGTATCGTCTGGTTCTTGCCGGCAACCGCGACGAGTCTCACCGGCGCCCGACACGGGACGCACACTGGTGGGCCGATAGGCCATCGATTCTCGCCGGCCGCGACCTGCAGGCGGGCGGCACCTGGCTGGCGTTGGGCAGGCCGGGGCGCTTTGCGACGGTAACGAATTTTCGGGAACGACAGAGAAGCAATGCCAGGCTCGAATCGCGGGGCAGACTCGTCACCGACTTCGTTGCCGGTTCCCTGTCCGCACGGGAGTTCGAATCCACGGTGGTTGACGAAGACTATGCGGGATTCAGTCTGCTCGTGTGCGACGGCCGCTCCATGTATTACCTGTCCAATCGTGATGACCTGGAGGCGGATCTCGCTCCCGGCATCTACGGGCTCGCCAACGCCTCGCTCGATACGCCGTGGTCGAAAGTCATCCGGTCGAAGACCGGACTCGAATCGCTGATCGAAAACAATGCCGTGAACGAAACCGGTTTGATGCGCCTGCTTTCCGACCGGACCCCGGCCCCGGTTGAGGACGTTGCAGCGAAGGACCTGCCGTTCGAAATCGCCCGCGCGCTGACCGCACCATTCATCGTTTCACCGGACTACGGCACGCGTTCGTCGACGACAGTCTTGTGGGGAAACGATGGTGTTGTTGAATTCTGCGAGCGTCGGTTTCTGCCATCAGGCGAATCAGGCGGTGAATCCCGCTTCAGGTTTCAGATAGAATAATAGCAGATGCACCGGGGGACGGACCCCGAACCGGGTCTGTCCCCGAAATTCGGTACCGACTTCTACTTGGCGAAGACCCCCAGCAGCCACGACCGGATCTCGGCGATCTCCTCCGCACAAACGGCATGCGCCATCGGATAGTCACGCCACAGGACGTCGAAGCCGGCCTCCTGCATCACGTCCCGGGCATGGAGACCCGCACGGATCGGGAGCATCGGGTCGAAAGAGCCGTGTGCCATCAACACCGGCAGATCGCGCGGCTGCGAGTCCGGATTCCCAACGACTTCTTCGTTTATCGACGTCTCGAGCGGCATCCAGGTCGAGAGGGCCAACAAGCCGGCCAGCCTGTTCGGAAATCGCATTGCCGTATGCAGTGCGATCGCGCCGCCCTGGGAAAAGCCGGCCAGCACAATTCGGTTAAAGGGGAGGCCCCGCTCATGCTCGCGCTCGATCAGGTTCTCGAGGCTTGATGCGCTTTCCCGAATACCCGTCTCATCCTGAGGGCCCGCTCTATCGAGGCTGATTACGTCATACCAGGCGCGCATCGGAACGCCGCCATTGATCGTGACCGGACGGACGGGCGCGTGCGGGAATACGAAACGAAGATCCACCTGCCTTTCGAGCCTGAGCTCGGGCACGATCGGCTCGAAGTCGTGGCCGTCCGCGCCCAGCCCGTGAAGCCAGATAACGGTCCCGTCCGGTGTCTCACCGCCGCCGACCTCGACGGATTCCGGCGTAGCCAAGGTGTATTCCCCTATTCCGGCAATGTGAAGCAGCGCATATTAACAGTAGAACCGGCTTGACCGGGCATGCCCATCATGTCAATCCTATGCGTCGATTCATGCGGCACGGACCATGCCGAACCGTGCCCAGATCCGTTTGGGCCGCCGTATCGGACCTGCTCGGGGCCTGGAGACCGCCGGTGCGGCTCAACGGGCCGCGCCGGCGCTCGACCGGAGTGGCTCTGGCCGGAAATGCTCGGCAATATCGGCGGCATAGACGACGAGGCTAAATCAGAACGCGACGTTCGGGCCAGTGCAGCAGAGGAACTCGTCGGCATTGCGCCGAAAACAAAGATGAAATCATAAAGGGAACATCGATGAAATCGTTTAATGATCTTGCGGACTTTTCGACGGAGGAGGTATCCGCGCTCCTCGAGCTTTCCAACAGGCTGAACGAGAAGCCCGAGCCAACGGCATTGCGCGGCAAAGTACTGTCGCTGCTCTTTCTCAGTCCGTCTCTGAGGACGCTCGCATCCTTTCAGGCCGCGATGACCAGGCTCGGCGGGGGTTCGTTCGTGATCTCGCCGGAGATGTCGATCCATGGAATCGAAACGCGGCCCGGGATCGTCATGGACGGGGCCGCGGCCGAGCATATTCGCGAAGCCGTGCCCGTAATCGCCTCATACGGCGACGCCATCGGCATTCGTGCTTTCGCGGAGCGCAGGCACCTCGAGCATGATCTAGCGGAAACCGAATTCTCGTCGCTGACGGCACTGATCGACACGCCGTATATCAACATGGAATCGGCAACCAATCATCCCTGCCAGAGCCTGGCCGACTGGAAGACGCTGGATGACCTGGGCATCCCCGCACACGGCGGCAAATTCGTGCTGAGCTGGGCGTACCACCCGATGCCTCTGCCGCTGGCCGTGCCCGCAGCGACCGTGCACATGGCGGCGATGCGCGGCATGGAGGTAACCGTGCTTCGTCCCGAGGGTTTTGCACTGCCGGAAGCTATCATGGAAAAGGCCAGGAAGGCGGCGGATGCATCTGGCGGCTCGGTTCGTGAGGCCAGCGACCGGACGCTGGCGATGGACGGCGCCAGTGTCATCTACGCCAAGTCCTGGTCTTCGACGGACCACTACGGCGACCGGGCCAGGGACGCCGAGCTCCGTGGCGAACTCGATCACTGGTGCGTCGACGAGCCGTGGTTCGAGAATGCGGCAAGCGATTGCAGGTTCATGCATTGCCTGCCGGTGCGGCGCGGCGTCGTGGTCAGCGAACGCGTGCTCGACGGCCTCCGGAGCGTCGTCATCGGGCAGGCCCGAAACCGCATGCTGGCGCAGATGGCGGTGCTGCACCAGATGCTCGGGGACGCTTCGTGACCAGCGAATGGATGCCGTCTGGCGCAGCCTGTCGCCGGGTTGCAGAGCGTTACAATAAACCAGCTGGTACGCTATATTTCCGGCCATCACTCACCAGCATTCGGTACCCACCATGAACAGCGGAAATCGCATTGTTACAGCTTTTGTGCTCGGCCTGTTGTTTGCGGCAGGATGTGGTCAGAAAGGTCCTTTGTACCTACCGGGCAATCCGAGCCGGATCAAAACGGAAGTGCCCCCGCCGCAGCAAGGCCAAGCCGACGAAGATGACGAAGAGAAAGAAAAAGAACCGAAAGACGAATGAGTGACAATACGCTCGTCCTGATCGACGGGTCGTCGTATCTCTACCGGGCGTTTCACGCGCTGCCCAGCCTCAGCAATTCCCGGGGTGACCCCACGGGCGCCGTTCACGGCGTGCTGAACATGATCAACAAGCTCGTCCGCGAACAGGAGACGGAATACATTGCGGTCGTATTCGACGCGCCCGGCAAGACGTTTCGCGATGAGATGTTTGCACAGTACAAGGCGAACCGGCCGCCGATGCCGGACGAGCTCCGTCTGCAGATAGACCCGGTGCTCGAGGCGGTATCGGCAATGGGCCTGCCACTGCTGCGCATCGAAGGAGTCGAGGCTGACGACGTTATCGGCACCTTGTGCGAGAACGCCGTCAAGGACGGTATGAATGTGCTGGTATCGACCGGCGACAAGGACATGGCACAGCTCGTCGACGAGCAAGTAACACTGGTCAACACCATGAGCGGCACCGTGCTGGACAGGGATGGCGTAAAGCGGAAATTCGACGTCTATCCCGAACAGATCATCGACTATCTCGCTCTTGTCGGCGACAAGTCGGACAACATTCCGGGAGTGCCGAGAGTAGGCGCAAAGACCGCGGCCAAGTGGCTGAACCAGTACGGCAGCGTCGCGGAAATCGTAAAGAACGCGGACGAGATTACCGGCAAGGTCGGCAAGAGCCTGCGGGATAATCTGGATCGGCTCGAGTTGTCGCAACGGCTCGCGACGATTCGACACGATATCGATGTCGAGGGAAAACCCGGCGACCTCAGGCGCCGGGAACCGGATCTCGAACACTTGAGAGCGCTGTATGGGCGACTCGAGCTCAGGACGCTTCTTCGCCAGTTGGATGAACACGGTGGTGATGCCGGCGACAAGGAATCTCCGAAGCCGCCGGCCAGGAAAGGCAAATACCACACGATACTTACACGATCGGAATTCGGGACCTGGCTAAAAAAAATCGATCGGGCAGCGCTTGTGGCCGTGGATACCGAGACAACCAGCCTGAACTACATTGAGGCGAAGCTCGTCGGCATCTCACTGGCGGTCAGGAAGGGTGAGGCTGCCTACATCCCGCTCGGGCACGATTATCCGGGAGCGCCCGAACAACTGCCGAGAGAAGAGGTTCTGGCGGATCTTAAGGGCTTTCTCGAAGACCCCGACAAGAAGAAGGTGGGCCACCACCTGAAGTACGACGCTCACATTTTCGCGCGCTACGGCATAAGGCTGCGCGGCATGCAATTCGATTCGATGCTCGAGTCCTATGTCCTGAACAGCGTGGCGACACGGCACGACATGGACTCCACCGCCGGCAGGTATCTCGGCATCAATACGATTCACTACGAGGACGTCGCAGGTAAAGGCGCGAAGCAGCTTACTTTCAATCAGATCGACCTGGAGCAGGCATCACCGTATGCGGCCGAGGACGCCGACATTACGCTTCGGCTGCACGAATGCCTGTGGGGAGAACTCAAAAAGACGAGGCCGCTCAAGGAACTCTATGAAGAAATCGAACAGCCGCTGGTGCCGGTGCTTCTGGATATGGAGGAGGCCGGTGTGCTGATCGATCGGAAGATGCTGAAGAAACAGAGCGGCGAGCTGGCGAAGTCGATGGCCCGGCTCGAGGAAAAGGCACACGAACTTGCCGGCGGGCCGTTCAACCTGGGTTCGCCAAAGCAACTTCAGCAGATTTTGTTCGAGGACCTCGGCCTGCCGGTAATTCGCAAGACGCCGAAAGGTCAGCCTTCGACGGCGGAGGACGTGCTGGTCGAACTGGCCGAGGAGTACGAGCTGCCGGAGGTGATCCTCGAATACCGGTCCGTCAGCAAACTGAAGAGTACCTATACCGACAAGCTGCCGGAGCAGATATCCCCGGATACCGGTCGGGTGCACACTTCATATCACCAGGCCGTCGCGGCAACCGGCAGGCTCTCGTCCACCGATCCGAATCTCCAGAACATCCCGATTCGTACTCCGGAGGGACGGCGCATCAGGCAGGCTTTCGTCGCGCCCGCGGGCTTTGCGTTGCTTGCCGCCGATTACTCCCAGATCGAGCTTCGGATCATGGCGCACCTGTCCGGCGACAAGGGCCTCAAGTCCGCTTTCGAGGCCGAGCTCGACATACACAAGGCGACGGCAGCCGAAGTCTTCGGGCTGGATCCCGACGACGTGACCGCGGATCATCGTCGTTCGGCCAAGGCGATCAACTTCGGCCTCATGTACGGCATGTCCGCTTTCGGGCTTGCGAAGCAACTCGGCATCACGCGCGCTGAGGCACAGGAATATGTGGACCTCTATTTCGAGCGCTACCCCGGCGTGAAGGCTTTCATGGACGGAACCCGCGCGCAGGCGCATGAGTCAGGCTTTGTGGAGACGATGTTCGGCCGCCGCCTCTACCTGCCCGAGATAAACGACCGCAATGCGCAAAGAAGACAGTACGCCGAGCGCAGTGCGATCAATGCGCCGATGCAGGGAACCGCCGCGGACATCATCAAGAAAGCGATGATTGCCGTTCACGGCTGGATACGGGAAAACGAAGTGCCGGCGCGCATGATCATGCAGGTTCACGACGAACTCGTATTCGAAGTTGCAGAGGACGCAGCCGACTCGGCGCGCAACGAAATAGTGACCATGATGAGCCTCGCCGCAGATCTTGTCATACCACTCAAGGTCGACGCGGGGGTGGGCGCAAACTGGGATGAAGCCCACTAAACCCCTCATTTAATTCTTATAAAATAACAAGTTACAGAGACAGGGAACTCTTCGCCCGGATGTGGTTCAAAGGCTTTGAGTGCTTTTGTCACTTGCCTGCTTACCTCCCTAGGCAGGCGTGCAACTCGGTCACCCCAAGCCGGTTGCGTATACTGACCCCGGGTGTTTACTTGAAGTAACACTCCGGGGTTTTTTTTGGGGACGGAGCCCGTGGGGTTCGTCCCCGACTGCCACATTACGACAGAAAATTCTCCAACACCCGTCGTGCATCCTCGACACCCTGTCTGTTGAGAGCCGAGAAAAGTTGTACGCTCGCCCGGCCGTCGAGCTCTTTTCGCACTTGCAGGAGTGCGGCGGTTGCCTGCCCACGCTTGAGTTTGTCGGACTTCGTCAATAATACGTGCACCGGCAGCCCGACCGAACCCGCGAAGCTCAACATCTGCCGGTCATAATCCGACAGATTTCGCCTTATGTCGACAACCAGCAGCAGCCCACCAAGACTCTTTCGTTCCTCGAAATAGCTTTGCAGGATTACGCCCCAATGACGCTTTACCGACGCCGACACTCTTGCGTAACCGTACCCCGGCAGATCGACGAGGCGCGCGTCGTCGCCGAGCGAGAAGAAGTTCACGAGCTGTGTCCGACCCGGTGACTTACTGGTCCTCGCCAGCCGGCGCCTGTTGACGATCACATTGATGGCGCTGGACTTTCCGGCGTTCGACCGTCCGGCCACCGCAACCTCCCGCCCCGTATCCGAAAGGAATTGATCCGGAGTATTGGCGCTCAGAATGAATTTGGCATCTGCGAATAGCGACATGCGATATGGCCCGAACCGATTGTGTATAATCCGGGGCCGGCCTGTACTGGCAATATAGAATATGAATAACAGATGTTCCATCTTCGGTGTCGCCATATCGGCACTGCTTTTTTCCCTGCAGGTCTCCGCCGACGGGCTGGTCGCCGGTTCCTTCGAGGCAGGGAAAACCAAGGCGGTCAGGTGCGGCGCATGCCATGGTCCCGACGGCAACAGCGTAAATCCGGAATGGCCCAGCATCGCCGGCCAGCACGCACCGTATATCGTGCGACAGCTCAAGGCGTTTCAGAATGGCGAACGCACCAATATTCTGATGAGCAGTCAGGCCATGACGCTGACAGAACAGGACATGAAAGACGTCGCTGTATTTTTCGCCGCTCAGCCTGCCGCCGCCAAGGCAGTAACAGACCCACGGCTCGTTGAAAAGGGCCAGGCGCTCTACCGCGGTGGCAACAAGGAAACCGGGGCGGCCGCATGCCTGACATGTCATGGTCCCTCCGGACGCGGCAACCCGGCGGCCGCCTATCCCCTGTTGCGGGGCCAGCACTCGACGTACATTGCGGCGACACTTCGTGAATATGCGACGGGTGTACGCAAATCGGATGGAACGACCCGGATGATGCGTGACATCGCGAAACGCCTCAGCGAAGACGACATCATCGCCCTGGCATCTTATGTTCAGGGACTACGCTGATACCCGGCTCGCCTGAATTCCGCGCAAACCATTTTGAGCCCTGCTGGTCAAATGTGCTTTCGTAAAAGGGAAATTTGAATGAAGAAGACCGCTTTCCTGGGTTTTGTCATGAGTATCGTTCTGCTCGCCTGCGGCACGGAGGAACCACCGGCCGAAGCGGTGGACCCCGAGGCGACGGCAGACGAACTCACTCCAGAGACGCCCGAGGCCGCCGTGCAAGCTGATGAAGAAGCCGTGCCGGAACTCGTCGAGGAGTCAGCCGCCGAGCCCGACGAGGCTCAGGCAGAAGATCAACCAATCCTTCTCGCACGCAACACGGACCCGGAACTGCCGGCGGCCGCGCCGAGGGAGTGGCAATTTTCGGAAGGGCAGCACTTCCGGCGGCTCGTACCGACGCAGCCCACGGTGGGCGGCGCGGACAGGATCGAGGTGGCGGAAATATTCTGGTACGGTTGTCCGCACTGTTTCAGCTTCGAGCCTCTCATCAACGAGTGGGCGGAAAACGCACCTGCCAATGCACGCTTCATCAGGATTCCCGCACTCTGGAATCCGCTCGCACGATTGCACGGGCAGCTCTATTACACCGAGGAAGTGCTTGCCAAAAACGGCAAGTTGGCGGACGCAGCAGCATTTCATTCCGCCGTATTCAACGAATTTCACCGCAAGAGCAATCGGCTGACCTCGGAAGAAGCAATTCAGAAGTTATTCGAGCGCTACGGCGTCAGCGAGGAAGATTTTTCATCCACGTGGAACTCGTTCGAGGTCAATCAGAAAATGCGCGTCGCGCATGATCTGGTCAGGCGCTACGGCGTCACCGGCGTACCGTCCATTGTCGTGAACGGTAAGTACCGGACCGCTGCGGCAGAAGCAGGCAGCTACACGAAACTCGTCGAGTTAATCGACGAGCTGATCGCACGGGAATCCATCCGATAACGGTAACGGCGTCGAGCTGCCGGGGAATTTGTGGCACTCCAAATTCCCCGGCAGTTCGGCGCCTTTTAACCGGAATCTTCGGCGACGATCTGCCAGTTTTCATCCGCCTGCCTTCGCCAGTACAGGCGCTTGATGATCTTTACCTTTCCTTCGCCAGTCTCGAACTCCTGAGTGAACCGGCTCAGATAAAGACCGGGTTCTTCGGGGTCTGCCATCAGCATGACATCGGCGAGATCGACAGACTCGATCCCCCTCGCGTCGAACGATCCTGATCGGCGGGACGTCCACGCCGCCTTGTCCATTTCGCCGTGCCGGAAGTCATCCGAATAAAGCGACAGGTAGGTCGAGCGATCTCTTTCTTGAAGGCTTTGCCGCCACAATTCCAGCGCGGTACGGAGTTCGACGCGCAGCTTCTCCAGCTCGCCCCGGGTTGACCAGGTCAGCTCACGCGTAACGATTACCGGGGTCGTCAACGGTTTCAGTGTATCGCCGAGCGACAGGAGCTCGCTGTTCGGCAACGCCAGGCATCCATCGGTGTCGCGCGGTGGTCGCGTCGATCCGTTGTGGTTCACGCCGTGCAGCCAGATGCCGTCTCCGGTCCGCTGGTTGTAGCGGTCCCAGGCGTTCGGATAATCGAGCGGATAAGCGGCGACGCCGTATTTGTCGTCGAGGTTCGTCGTGTTGAGCCTTTCGGTGATGAAGTAGATGCCGAGCGGTGTTTTCCTGTCCCACGCTCTTTCCTTGCCAACGCCGTTCAGGCCGATTGACATATAACGCTGATCAATTTCTTCGATGCCGGATGCCGTTCGACCGAACCGGTGAAGTGCCGCAAACCTCGTGTCGGCAATCAACACCTCGGACACGGTCTCAGGCAGCTCGAGGACATACGCGGGAACCGCGTCCGCGCCCAAGCACAATGTTGGCGCGAGACATAAGACGATACTCGCAGCAACTGCCATCCTGTTCATGCGTCGGAATATAGCAGCTGCCGCATATCGATCACCATGATAAGGTTTGCAGAATATGCATCACACCCGTTTCGCAATCCTCGTTATGTTCGGCTTCGCCACAGCCGCCCATGGTCAATCGGATTCCGATGCAGCGTTCGAGCGCATATCCGCCGCATTTCTCGACGATCTTCCGCGCCTTTCGCCCGTCAACGCGACATTGATCGGAGATCACCGCGCAGATGGAGACCTGGATCAACTTGACATGGAAGGCCGTGCCGCGGTCAGAAAGATCTATGAGAAGCACCTGGCGGACCTCGGCAATATCGAGTGGCAGTCCCTGTCCCGACCCAATCAGGTCGATGCCGGCCTGCTCAGAAACGAAATCGAATCCCGCCTGTGGCGGCTGGAGTCATTGCAGGAATGGGCCTGGAACCCGCTCGTCTACGTCGAATTGTCCGGAGACGCGATTTACGGTCTCATGGCGCGTGACTTCGCGCCGCTGTCCGAACGCCTCGACGCCGCTGTATCGCGACTCGAACAGATTCCCCGGTTCCTCGAGGAGTCCCGTGCTGCGCTTCAATCTCATCGCGTGCCCAAGATCCACGCCGAAACGGCGGTTCGGCAGAACCCCGGCCTGACCTCGATTATCGAGACGATGATCGAGCCGCATCTGGACAGTTTCCCGCGCGAGTTCAGGTTCCGGGCACAGGCGGCCGTGGCGGCAGCCAAGACCGCGGTGGCCGATCAACAGGCCTGGCTGGAAGAAGAGCTGTTGCCGAGGGCGGCCGGTGACTTCCGCATCGGGGCCGTCCTCTTCGATGCCAAGCTGCGGTTTACCTTGAACTCGCCACTGAGTCGCAGGGAAATCCGGACGCGTGCGGAAAACGAGTACGCTTCGGTACGTGACCAGATGTACCGGCTAGCAAAGGAACTCTACGCCGCACAATACCCGTTCACGAGTTTTCCCGATGAGCCTGACGATGCCTACAGACAGCTCGTCATTCGCCACGGACTCGAGAAAGCGTATCAGCGGCTGCCGGCCCGTGACGGCATCGTCGCTGTCGCCGAGGAGTATCTGCAACAAGCGACCGACTTCGTGCGCGAGAGGAATCTCGTCACCGTGCCGGACGATCCGATCGAGATCATCATCATGCCGGAGTATCAGCGCGGTGTAACCGTCGCCTATCTGAACCCGCCGGGACCCCTGGACAAAGGACAGAAGACCTTTTACGCGGTCGCGCCGCTACCGTCGCACTGGACCGATGAGCAGGTCGATTCGTTCCTTCGCGAATACAACCTTTTCTCGATTCAGGATCTTACTATCCATGAGGCAGTACCCGGCCACTATTTACAGCTGGCGCTTTCCAACCGCTACCCGTCGGCGTTGCGGTCCGTGCTGTGGTCGGGCCCGTTTGTCGAAGGCTGGGCCGTGTATGCCGAACGGCTCATGATCGACCAGGGCTACATGGACAACGACCCTCTGATGCGCCTGATCAACCTCAAGTGGTACCTGCGCGCGATCACAAACGCCATCATCGATCAGGCCATTCACGTAGACGGCATGAGCCGCGACGCCGCGATGAAGCTGATGATAGAAGGCGGTTTTCAGGAAGAACGAGAGGCCGCCGGAAAATGGGTGCGCGCGCAGCTCACGTCGGCGCAGTTATCCACCTATTTCGTCGGCTTTCAGGAACACGTCGACATGAGGACCGCCGTAGAGCAGGCCTGGGGTGAGGAATTCACCCTGCGGCGTTATCATGACCAGGCACTGTCCTACGGATCGCCTTCGGTTAAGTACGTACGCGCCCTGATTCTCAACAACGAAATCCCTCACAGCCAGCGCCGATCAACGCCTTGACCACGGCGGCTGATCGCAAGATCCTCGGTCAGTACCGGTTGACCCCCTCCACGCTGTCGTTTGTCAAACGCCGGTAACTGCTGCTGGCCGGGCGGCCCGATACAACATGAGTCGCTTCGACCTGCCCTACATAACGAGTTC
>JBHIDG010000070.1:0-11366 GCA_046760025.1 Woeseia sp.
TCTTCACTGACCCCTGCGAGCTCGAGGGCCGCCGACGAGAACCAGGTCGAGTGGCCGTCGACCGACACGAGTATCACGGCACGATCGCCGAAAACGCCGTCGAGCAATCCTTTCCTCGGGCCGTCGGCCGGAAACAGATGGTTCTGCCAGCCACGCGCGTAGACCACACCGTCGCCGGGGTTGGCGTCCCTTAATTCCTGAAGCGCCGCCGCCAGTTTGTCGGGCGTGTCCGCCAGGCTCAGGTTGACGCTTTGCGCGCTGGACGCGCCGTTGAAAATATGGCTGTGCGAATCGATAAAGCCCGGCAACACCATCTTGCCGCCAAGCTCGATCGTTCGCGTGTCGGGACCCGCAAGATCGATAGCGCCCTCGGCCGATCCCACGTAGGAAATCAAATTACCCGTGACTGCAACGGCTTCCGCCCAGGGCTGGGCCTCGTCAAGGGTATAGATTGCACCGCCGACAAAGAGAAAATCGGCAAAATCCCGGCCCTTCTCAGTCTCTGCGCAGGCGGCGAGCAGACCCCACGTCAGTATACCGAGTAGCAGCTGCTTGACGCTGTTCATCTAACGGCGTGGGCTGCTATGTCGGCCTGTTCCGGGACCAGGTAGCGATCCAGGAATTCGGCGACCCGGCGATAGTAAGCGATCCGGTTCTTCTTTTTATCGAGACTGTGACCCTCATCGGGAAAGCGCAGGTACTCGACCGTGCCGCCGGCTTCGCGTATCGCCAGTACCAGGCGATCGGATTCGGCCACAGGGTCCTGTGGGTCGTTGACGCCGTGTTCGACCAGCAGGGGTACGGTTATCTTGGTCGCCTCGTTGATCGGCGAATACTTTTCGTAGAATCGTTGCCAGCGCTCCTGCCGAATGTCGCCGTACTCGATCCGGTCCGAGGCTTTCAACGCCGGTGATGCCTCCTGCAAGGCCCGGACCCAATTGGATACGCCCACCCGGGATATGCCGGCATCGAAGACGCCCGGGTACAGACCGAGCACGGCGTTTGCCATGTAACCACCGTAGGATCCGCCCATGACGGCTGCACGCGTGCTATCGACGCGCCCGTCCCGGCTGAGAAACGCCATCGTATCGACCAGATCACGCACCGAATCGAGGCGCTTTTCCCGGTTGTCCAGACGCGTGAAAGTCTTGCCGAAGCCCGTCGACCCCCTGACATTGACATCGAAAACCGCGATGCCCCGGTTGACCAGGTATTGAGTCGCGAACTGAAAGTTCGGCAGAGCCTGGGCCGTCGGGCCGCCGTGAACGTCGACAACGACGGGCGGCTTTTGGTCGTAAACCGAGGCGTCCGGCAGATACAAGAGGCCGTGCAGCGTTACGCCATCCCTTGCCTGAAATCGCAGGGATATCGGCAGCACCAGATTCTCGGGCACAAGACCGGCCAAAGACGACCGGACCGGATTTGTTCTCGTTCCGGATTGCAGGTCCCATGTCCAGACATCGCCCGGAGTCCGTGGCCCCGATATGAATATGCTCAGCACCGATGCCTTGGACGAAAAATGAAGCTCGTATTCGCCTGGCGGAAACTCGGGCACAGTCAGGTCGGTGCCGGTCAAACGATCCATTGCATGCAATTTGTAGTAGCCACCTTCGTTGGTGGTCCATACAAGGAAGCGTCCATCGCCACTCAATTCGACATTCGAGACGTCGAAATCGGGCGTGCTCAGATAATCGAGTCGATCATCGGCGACCGAGTAGTATGCGAGGCCGGCATACTCACGGTCCTGATTCGTTGCCATGAAAAAGCCGCTGCCATCCGGCAGCCAGGCGAACTGCTCGTACAGCGCGGCATCTTCGGGATGGAACTTGGGTGTCAGCTCTCCGCTTGCGACATCGAGAAAATGTACGTCGTTCGCATCTTCGCCGCGGGTCTCCGACACGACGACGATATCACCACCCGGCTGCCACGCCATCGGAAAAAAGCCGAATCGGCTCTCGACGATCAGGCGCGACTCACCGGTCTCCAGGTTGAGGCCGTAGATATCGTAATCGACGCCATTTCGCTCGGTCGAGGAGTACAGAATCCGATCGCCGTCCGGCGAAAACATGCCGAACGCCCGAAACGCGTCGGAGAGCGGCAGCAACTCCTTCTCCTTCGTTCCATCGGCGGAAATCAGGAAATAGCCGTCGCGTCCATTGCCGTCCATATCCCGCCCGACGATCAGATTCCTGCCCTCGGGCGCCCAGCGAAAAAACGTGATCGCCCTGCCGAACGTGATCTGTCGAGGTGCACCCCCTTCGGCATCGACGATCCAGAGCTGAGGTTCGCCCGTGATCGACCATTCATATGCGACCTGACTGCCATCCGGTGATATTCGCGCGGTATCCGCACCGTCAGCCATCAAATATCGCACGATGTCCGCAGGCTTCTCGCCGGCAAGGCCGATCGTGACCGGTTCGGTTGCCGGTATGTCGTCAGGATTGTCCCAGCTCGCGTCTGATCGCGGGGGCAGCATAGACATACCTACGAAGATCAGAATTCCGCCCAGCGTTTTCTTGCTCATCGGATTCTCCCGGGCTACATTGATTTCAAGTATTCACTAATGATCGCGCCCGAGCCGGTGCGAGACAAGGGCTCTCGCATTCGATTTCGGACTAAGAAAAAAAGCGGGGGATATCAATGACAAGCGCCAGGTTGCTCACAATCCTTATCACTTTTATGCATGGCGGGCATCTCGCGGCGGATGAGCATCGGACGTTTGTCACCGCCGGCAGCATGGTCGATGTCGTATCGGGTCGACTCCTCCGTAATCAGGTGATTACGATAGAGGGAGACAGGATCCTCGACGTGGGCCCGGCCGGTTCGACCGAGATACCGAAGGGGGCAGATCTTATCGATCTCGGCGAAGCGACCGTACTGCCCGGACTGATCGACATGCACGTGCACCTGACGGGCGATCAGAAAGCGCACGGTTATAAGAATCTGGCGGCATCGACTCCCAGGAACGCCTTGTACGGCGCCGCCAATGCGGCACGGACGATCGCGGCCGGTTTTACGACCGTACGCAACGTCGGCGCCGGCGGTTATGCCGATATCGCATTGCGCGACGCGATCAATGACGGCGACATTGTCGGTCCCCGCATGCTCGTTTCGGGCCCGGCGCTCGGTATCACGGGAGGCCACTGCGACAGCAATCTGCTGCCGCCGAGGTATGCCGAACGTTCCCGGGGTGTCGCAGACAGCCCCTGGGCCGTCAGAGCCAAGGTCCGGGAGAACATCAAATACGGGTCCGACATCATCAAGTTCTGCGCGACCGGCGGCGTGATGTCGAAAGGCACCAGCGTCGGCGCGCAACAGTACACACTCGAGGAAATGTTTGCGATCGTCGAGGAAGCGCACCGGCGGGACCGAAAGGTAGCAGCGCACGCCCACGGGACCGACGGCATCAAGGCAGCGATCACCGCGGGCGTCGATTCTGTCGAACACGCAAGCATGATCGACGACGAGGGTATACGCATGGCAAGGGATGCCGGCACGTTTCTGGTCATGGATATCTATGTGGACACGTATATTCTCGAGATGGGCGAAGCGGCCGGCATCCTGCCGGAGTCGCTGGAGAAAGAGCGCATCGTGGGACAATTACAGCGTGACAATTTCCGGAAGGCGCACAAGGCCGGCGTCAAGCTGGCATTCGGAAGCGACGCCGGTATATATCCACATGGCCAGAACGCCAGACAGTTTTCCTACATGGTCGAATACGGCATGTCGCCGATGGAATCGATCCAGGCGGCGACAGTCGATGCGGCAGAGCTGATCGGATGGGCGAGTGATGTGGGCGCAATCAAGGCCGGCGGCTACGCCGATATCATCGCCGTCAGAGGCAACCCGCTGGACGACATCAGGGTACTCGAGGATGTGCGTTTCGTCATGAAGGGTGGGGAGATTTACAAGAAGCCATGATTTACGAACTCCGTAGCGCCGGTTTCGCCGCCGCAATCTGTCTGCTGGTCAATCCGGCGGCCCTGTGGGCGCAGGACGATACGCTCGCCATCGTCGGCGGACGCCTGATCGACGGTTATGGTGGGACGCCGGTTCACGACAGCGTCGTGCTGGTTTCCGGCAATCGCATCAGCGCCGTCGGCGCTCAGGAGGACACGAACATTCCGGACGGCACGCGCGTCATCGACGCCGATGGCCTCACGGTGATGCCGGGGCTGATCGATCTGCATGTGCATTTCGACATTATCGGACACAGCGACTATGACCACTGGTTTGCCACGTACGAGAGCCGGATGCGGTCGGATATCCTGCCGACCGCGGCCCGGATCATGCTCGACGCAGGCGTGACATCCGTCCGCGACCTAGGCACCGATATCGACAACAGCTTCTGGCTGCGTGAGGAGATCAACTCCGGCAGAATGCCCGGACCCCGTCCGTTTATCGCCGGTCCGTTTCTGAGAAAGACCCCGACTTCGTTCGTCTCGAAAGATTTCGTGGATACCTGGGTGGTCGAGAGCCCGGCCGACGGACGCCGCAAGGTCAGGAGACTCGTGGAGATGGGCGTCGACGTCATCAAGACCCAGGATGAAAACCTGTCGAAGGCCGAACTCGTTGCGATCTATGACGAAGCTCACAAGCTCGGCATGCGGGTGGCAACGCATCTGTTCAGTCAGAAGGCGTTGCGGACGGCTCTCGAAGCCGGACTCGGACAGTGGGACACGATCGAGCATATCGGCGACGGCGCGCAGCCGAGCTATCCCGACGACATCGTCAATATGATCGTCGAGCAACAGGTGGCGATGGGACCGACGATCATGGCCGACGAAGGCTTGAGGCAGATCTACCTGAACCCGGAACTGGTGCATGACCCGACATGGAAAAAGCACATGCCGGTCGATATCTACCAAGACATACGCGGGTCATACGAACATCCGTCACGCCACCCGTTGTTTACCGGCGCTGTCTTTAACCGGGAGGCCAAGATGATGAAGCTGCGCCAGCTATTCGAAGCGGGCGCACCGTTTATCGTCTCAAGCGATTCAGGCTCCAGGGCGAATCCGCACCATATCGCAGCTGCACGCGAAATGTATTTTCTCCACCAGGATGTCGGCTTATCGCCGATGCAGGCAATCATGGCCGGTACCCGTTGGGCGGCCGTCGTACTCAATCAGCAGGATAATCTCGGCACGATTGCCGAGGGCCGGCTGGCTGATATCATCGTCGTCGATGGCGATCCGTTACAGAATCTCGGGGATCTCCGCCACGTTCTCCATGTGATCAAGGACGGCGACGTCATTCGTTGAATGCGTGCCCGATTTCGGTAATCGGGCCGCCCGTGGAGGCCTCCGCGTACCAGATTGCGCCATCCTTGACGACGATGTCCACGTATCCGAGCACCCGGATGTCGGCGAGCGGGTTGCCGTCGACGACGATCAGATCGGCGAGTTTGCCCGCCTCGATCGTGCCGAGCCGATCGAACTGGCCGAGGATCTCGGCATTCGTCTTGGTCGCTGCGGAGATGACCTCGATCGGCGTCATGCCGCTGTCGACCAGGGCCGACATCTCCCGCCAGATTGCTTCCGTGTGAAAATTCAGGGGGCTGGCCGCATCGGTGCCGACGCCGATGTTGGCACCGGCATCGATGAACTGACGCGCCGCGATCTGAGAGTTTCTCGTCTCGCGGCCGATATCATGAAAATAGGACAGGCGGTGAAAGTCATGGAATGAGTCGATCACCTCGGCGTAGATATCCGGGGGCATGTCCGTCTTATGGACCGGATCATCGAGCCGCTCCGGAAATGCGATGGTTGCCGGATAGACCCAGATGCGATGCGAGATCGTTTGCACGACCGGGATGTTCCTGTGCGCGATTTCCAGTACGAGCTCATTATCGTACGGAGGATTGCCGGCGGAGCCGACATGCTGGAAAACATCCACATTCGCGGCGATTGCCGCACGAATGGCCTCCGGTCGATACAGATGCGCGTGGACCTTGATCCCGTGTCGATGAGCTTCGGCAACGACGGCGCGATAGTCGTCCTCGGTCAGCCCGACCCAGGTCTTGATTACGTCCGAGCCGCGTCCGATAAGTTCCCGGGTCCGCTGCGCCGCCTGCCGAGGGCTATCGATGATGATCTGATAATCATCAGGAACACTTTCGAGATAGACCCGCGTTATCCAGGGACCGGAAACGGTCAGACGCGGCCCGGGAATGTCCCCACGCCTGATTCGCTCCCGGAATTCGAGAATCTGAAAAGGCGTCCCCAGGTCTATGGCGCTGGTGACGCCGGCACGCAACATCTGTCTTGCCGCTATCGGCATGACCTCATGAAGTCGTTCCATACCACGCAGGAATTTGTAGTAACGGTCGTAGTCACCATGACCGATCAGGTCGACGTGGACATGAGCATCGATCAACCCGGGCATCACCGTCCTGCCGCTCGTATCGATAATGACGGCATCTTCCGGAATGTCGGTATCGTCAACAGCCCCAACTGCAATGATGCGACCATTGTCGATGACGACGACAGCGTGATGGATCGGCTGAGCCTCGTACCCGTCGAGCAACATCCCGCCGACGAAGGCGACCGGATGCCCGGCCCGCAGACTCTCCTGCGCGAAGGCAGATCCGGATACGAGTCCGAGGACCGCAACGAAGACGACTGTGTTGTGGCGCATCCGGCTATCCTGATTCTCAGCGCAAGTCGATGCCGTGCTCAATGTAGGCTTTCAAACACATTGCCATGTGCATCCAGCCGGCGCAATTCTCATGTGATGCCTTGAGTCCGGCTGCCAGGATTGAAGGTCATCCCGAATCGCTTTGAGATCTTCACTTGCGGCGCGATAGCGCGTAGGCTGCCACGACCAATTCCCAATAAGAATAAAGAGTCAGCGCCGTTGTTATGAGTGGCGATTCACGAGAATTCGCGACCGAGCCGGTACCCGATCACAGGACCGTCGGCTGGTTGCGCGTAGGTCTTATCAGCGCAATGGTGGCATTTTCATTGCCGACCTTTGTCGCGGGAGTCGAGATTGTGACCGCCGTATCGGCAAACCGGGCGGTACTGTCGCTATTTTTCGGCAGCCTGTTGTTAACGGTCATAGGCTGCATAACCGGTTCGATCGGGGCGCGTACACGGCTGAGTTCATACATGATGGTGCGGATTGCCTTCGGGGATCGGGGTGCGTCACTCGTCAATCTCGCGTTCGCTCTATCATTGCTTGGCTGGTTCGGTGTCAACATCGATTTGTTCAGCGATGCCGTTACACGCCTGTTCGAAGACGTCTTCGGAGTATCCGTGAATCCCTTGTTGGTGGAGCTTGCAGCGGGCCTGGTCATGACGATCACGACGGTTTACGGCTTTCGTGCGATCAATGCGCTGTCGATGCTGCTGGTGCCGGTCCTGATGCTGGTAACCTCAGTATTGATTTCCACCTCTCTCGGCGTTCGACCGGTCAACGAACTATTCGCAGAAAGGACCGGTTCATCGATCTCGCTCGGCGATGCGATATCCTCGGTTGTCGGCACCGTCATTGTCGGTGCCGTGATCCTTCCGGATATCACGCGATTCATCCGGCAATGGCGCGGAGCGATTTTGACGGCAGCCCTTTCGTACCTCGTCATCGGTTTCATCGTCATGAGCGCGGGAGGCCTCGCCGCGGCGGCACTGGGTAACGATCATATGCTGGACATCATGATATTGATGGGCCTTGGCTGGGCTGCATTCGCGATCGTCATCGCCGGTAGCTGGGTACTGAATTCGCTGAATCTTTACAGCACGATGCTCAGCGTCGAGGCGACGTTGCCGAAACTCAATCACAGGTTGCTGGTCGCAACGCTCGGTACACTCGGGACGGCAGCGGCTTTTCTCGATATCCTCGACTATTTCCTGACGTTTCTTTTTTATCTGGCGATCGTCTTCGTTCCGGTTGCCGGTGTCATCGCCACCGACTATGTCATCGTTCGGAGGTCTGCGTATCACGCCGACAGGATCGCAATGCAACGTCCGTATGCACCGCTTGCTATTGCGGCGTGGGCCACCGGGGCGCTCGTTGCGCTGCTCGGGGCGGAGGGTCTTGTCAGCCTGTCGGGAATCGCGGCGGTCGACGCCATGCTCATATCCGCGACCGTGTATCTGGGGCTGGCCAGGTGGTGGCCCGGGCAATGAGAATCGGCATCGACGTCGGTGGCACCCATACCGATGCCGTGCTGCTACATGGGAACGACGTCGTCGCCTCGACAAAAGCGTTGACGACGGCCGACGTTACCAGCGGCATCCTCGACGCCCTGGAAAAAGTACTGTCGGACGGCGACGCGGACTCGATTGAAGCGGTCATGCTGGGCACGACTCAATTCACGAATGCCGTGGTCCAGAGACGAGAGCTTTCGGAGGTGGCCGCCATCAGAGTCGGCTTGCCGTCCGGCGACGGGCTGCCGCCGAAGACGGGGTGGCCCGAGGACATAAGGCGGAGCCTCGGCGACCACACCTACATGATGAGGGGAGGATACCTCTATGACGGCAGGCCGCTCGCCGGGCTCGACCACGCCGAGGTCGACGCCGTCGTCAGGGAGCTGAAGCACAAGCGCATCGGCGCCGTCGCAATTTCATCGGCGTTCTCGCCGATGATTCCCGGTCCCGAGAATCAGATCGCTGACCGGATTCGGGCGGAGATTCCCGATATCCGGATGACGCAGTCGCACAAGATCGGCAGGCTCGGCCTCCTCGAGCGCGAGAACGCCGCACTCCTGAACAGTGCGCTGCTCGAGTTCGCCGACCGGATCGTCGATTCGTTTGCGCGCGCCCTCGTCGAGCAGGGCCTGAAATGTCAGTTTTTCGTCAGTCAGAATGACGGCACGCTGATGGACGCAGAATTCGTACGCAATTTTCCGGCGTTGACATTTGCCTCGGGTCCGACCAACTCTATACGGGGCGCATGCAGACTTTCCGGACTCGACAACGCGATCGTGGTCGACATTGGCGGTACGACGTCCGATATCGGAATTCTGCAGGACGGCTATCCGAGGGAATCCAACGTGGTGATCGAAGTGGGCGGCGTGCGAACCAATTTCCGAATGCCCGACATCCTTTCAATCGGTCTCGGCGGCGGAAGTCTTGTGACGGAGCGCGGCCGGCAGATCGGCCCACAATCGGTCGGACACCGGCTCGTCGAGGAAGGGCTGGTCTTCGGCGGACAAACGCTGACGGCGACGGACCTGATAGTCGGCGCCGGCAGGGCCGAGATCGGCGACCCGGAACGCGTCGCATCGCTCGACCGCGACACGATCGCCAACGGGACGGCGACGATCCTCGAGATGCTTAACCGCGGAGTCGAACGCATGAAGCCCAGCAGCCAGCCATTGCCCATGGTCCTGGTCGGCGGCGGCGCGATCCTCGTGACCGAGAAACTGCGCGCCGCATCCGAAATGCTCTGTCCGGAACATTCCGGCGTTGCAAACGCGATCGGAGCGGCGATCGCCCAGATTGGCGGGGAGGCGGAGCGGCTCGTGTCCTATCGCAATCAGGCACGCGAGGAGGCCATCGATCAGGTCACACGCGAGGCGGTCGCACTGGCACAGGCCGCCGGAGCCGACACGGCGACCATTAAGGTGGCGGATATCGAGGAGACCAGCATTTCATACATGGATGAGGGCTCTACCAAACTCCGGATCAAGGCTGTCGGCGAAATCGCCGCGCTGACGCATCACGACGGTGAAAGATCATGAAACTAGGCGCAGATTCCCTTGCGGATCTGTCGGTCGGTGCGGTGTTTCTGGCGACAGGCGGTGGCGGCGACCCGCATGTCTCGTTCCTGATTGCACGGCAGGTGCTCGAGGAGCTCGGGCCGGTGGAATTGCTCGACCCGGAGGAATTGAATGACGATGCGTATGTCGTGGCCATCGGTGGCGTCGGTGCGCCAACGGTCAGCCTGGAGTTGCTGCCGTCGCGGGCCGATGCCGTGCAGACGCTGGAGGCCTTCGAATCACACGTCGGGCGAAAAGTGGATGCCGTTGTCTCGTTCGAGATAGGCGGGGGCAATTCCCTGATACCGCTCGTCGCCGCCGCGGAGCGCGGCCTTCCGGTCGTCGATGGTGACGGCATGGGTCGCGCCCTGCCGGAAGCTCAGATGATGACCTATCCGATTTCCGGCGTGCTGCCGACACCGGCGGTCGGCAGGGACTATGCCGGCAACATCGTCACGTTTTCCACACCGTCGATTCTGGAGTACGAGCGTCAGGTACGAAGATTTGCCCTGGAAAACGGCGGCATGATCACGGCGGCAGAGCATCCGATGAACGGACGACAGCTAAAGGAGTCGGTGGTGTCCCGGACGGTCACGTTCTCGGTCGAGATCGGGAAAATCCTGAACAGGTATCGCGGCAATGCGGAGCAAATATTCGAACCGCTGTCGCAGTCGTTTGCCGGGTCGATATACGGTGATCTGAAGCAGCTGTACGCCGGCAAGGTCATTGACAGCAGCAGTAAGATTATCGGCGGGTTCGACATCGGAGAGGCAACGATTGAATCGTTCGACAAATCGGCGCCACCGATGACGATCAATATCAAGAACGAGTACCTGATGGCGCGAATCGGCGGACGGGTTGCGGCATCGGTGCCGGATCTGATCACGATCGTCGACCACGAGACATCGATGCCGATCAACGCGGAACGAATGCGCTATGGGCAGCGTGTAACTGTCTTCGGGGTAGGCTGCCCGGCCTGTTACCGGACTGCCAATGCTCTGGCGGTGGTCGAGCCGCGCTGTTTCGGCTTCGACATCGACTATGTACCAATCGAGAAACTGGCGCGACATTCAGGCTGGAGTAAATCATGATGAAAGAAAATCCAATTCTGGTCATTATTCTGTTCGCGTTGCCGGCGAATTCGGATGTCTTGGTCGGCAGCACCGGGACGAGCTGCGCTGAAGACCCGGCATGCATCAATCGTCTGCACCCGGATATCCCGATGGTCGCGAGCGCAGACCCGGGCGAGCGGATCATTTTCGTCGGTCGCGATGCGCTCGACTTGCACCTGGATCCCGATGAATTCGCAAGCGCGGAGTCCATACCGCGCGAAGGATTCGGCATGGTGCACGCGCTGACGGGTCCGGTGCATATCAATGGCGCCGGGGCGGGCGACGTCCTGGCAGTGACGATCGAGGACTTCAAGCCGGGCAGTGTAGGATGGACGGATGCATCGCCGTTCGGATTCGCGGGTGATCAATTCGCCACGGAGGAGCGATTCATAGTCTGGCGGATCAACGACCAATACGCGGTCAGCGACGCAATACCCGGGGTCAGGATACCGAACGCGAGTTTTCCGGGTGTAGTAACGACACTGCCCGGGCACGAAGAACTGAAAACGATCCTGTCGCGCGAGACCGAACTCCTGGATGCAGGTGGCGCT
>JBHIDG010000071.1:0-11365 GCA_046760025.1 Woeseia sp.
GCATAAAGGCGACTTCCGGCTGACGCCGAATCAGAACCTGATCATCAGCAATGTCGCGGAGCTCGACAAGGAACGAATTACCGGACTGTTGCGGGTATTTCGTATCGAGAACAGCCGGCACGCGAGCCCGCTGCGACTGCACTCGATGGCCTGCGTGGCTTTCCCGACCTGCGGTCTCGCGATGGCCGAGAGCGAGCGTTATCTGCCGTCACTGATCGACCGCATCGACGAGCGGCTGGATGCGCACGGCATCGGTCGAGAAGCGATTACGATCCGCATGACGGGATGCCCGAACGGATGTGCCCGGCCGTACATCGCGGAGATCGGCCTGGTCGGCAAGGGCCCGGGTCATTACAACCTGTATCTCGGGGCGGGTTTCGTCGGCGACCGCCTGAACAGACTCTATCGCGAGAACATCGACGAGCAAGAGATCATCACGTCACTCGACCTCTTGTTCGCACGCTTTAGCGCCGAGCGCGAAGACGGTGAGCGATTCGGTGATTTCGCCGTTCGAATCGGGGCGGTGGCTCAGGTCTCTGCCGGAAAGGACTTTCACGATGCGGCGTGACGACGACATCGTCGAACTCGACGAGTCGCGAAGCCGGCATGCCGCAGCACTCGTTTGCAATCGCTCGCTGGAATCGATGTCGGCGGAGGAGCGGATAAGCTGGGCGCTGACGCACCTGCCCGGGAATCATGTCCTCAGTTCCAGTTTCGGTGCGCAGGCAGCAGTCATGCTGCACATGCATTGCAGCCAGCGTCCGGATATGCCCGTCATCGTCATCGATACCGGCTACCTCTTTCCCGAGACCTATCATTTTATCGACGAGCTCACCCGCACGCTTCACTTGAACCTGAAGGTTGTCCGTCCCGAGCTGTCCAGCGCCTGGCAGGAGGCGCGTTTCGGGCGGCGCTGGGAAGCGGGTGTGAAAGGAATCGAGGCCTACAACCGCGATAACAAGGTCGTGCCGATGGAACGCGCCCTCGAGAGGCTCAACGTCGGTACCTGGTTCGCGGGCTTAAGAAGAAGCCAGTCACGGAGCAGAAGAGACACGCCTATCGTGGCATCGTCCGGCGACCGCTGGAAAGTCCATCCGATTGCCGACTGGAGCGACCGGGACATCTACCACTATCTGAAGAAATACAAATTGCCTTATCACCCCTTGTGGGAAAGGGGATACGTCTCGATCGGGGACACTCATACGACTCGATCGCTGGCCGACGTGTCGAGCAGCGAGGAAACACGATTCTTCGGCCTGACGAGGGAATGCGGCCTGCACGAGATGGATTTCGGACAATCGGCGTAGACTCAGGCGGCCGCCGATAGATCGTCCGCGCAGCCGCCTCGGACAGGCAACGTTGTGTCCCGGAACAGCGAATCGATTTCCTCCTGTCGCTGGGCTCTCGCGGCCTCGTCGATTTGCTGCGCGTCGATGTGCGGCGCGAACAGCCGTATGAAATCGAGCATGTATCGGCGCAGAACGGTATCCTTGCGGAAGCCGATCCAGGTCGTGCTCCGGGGAAACAGGCCCTGCGCGTCGATCGCGGTAAGGTCTTTGTTGTCTTCACACTCATGGGCCATGCTCGCCACGATGCCGACGCCGAGACCCATGCGGACATAGGTCTTGATCACATCGGCGTCGCGTGCGGTAAAGACGACGTCGGGTTTCAGGTCCTGTTCGGCGAACGCTCTCTTGAGTGACGACTCACCGCCGAAACTGAAGACGTAGGTCACTAGGGGGTGAACGGCGAGATCGCCCAGGCTCAATTTTCGATCCAGCGTTGCCAGCTCGTGATCGTTCGGCACGAGAATCGTGCGGTCCCAGCGATAACTCGGTATCAGCAGGAGATCGCTGAACAAATGCTTCGATCCCGTGGCAATCGCGAAGTCGATTTTCTTCGCTGCGACCAGGTCGGCGATCTGCTCGGACGTGCCCTGATGCAGGTTGAGGTTGACGCTCGGGTAGAGTTGTCTGAATGATTTAACCACCTCGGGCAGCACGTAGCGCGCCTGCGTGTGGGTGGTGCCGATGGATAATGTGCCTTCTTCTTCCTGGTAATAGTCCGATGCCAGGTTCCCTATGTTTTCGACCTCCTGCATGATGAGCCTGGCCCGATCGATAACCTGGTGACCCGCAGCCGTGATGCCTTCCAGGCTCTTGCCCTTGCGCGCAAACAGTTGCAGGCCGAGTTCTTCTTCCAGCAACTTCAACTGCTTGCTGACCCCCGGCTGAGACGTGTACAGGCGATCGGCAGCCGCCGTAATGTTCAGGCCGTTATCGACGATCGCGAGCAGGTATTTTAGTTGTTGTAATTTCATCGGACCGCGTCGTGTCCATCCCGTTTGTCTCAGCCGACCCGGTTTAGGACAAGCTCTGCAGGCAAACGTTTCAAGGAATGCCGCTTGCATGCCCGGAGCGCGGCCACCCAGCATGCCGGCACTTGGCCGCGAAGACAATATGTCCCCCGAAAACCGCGACATAGATACACCTGAAACATATAACGTCCTGCTATATGACCAGAAATTTTCATTATTTTTTGAGCGGATACATAGTCTATATATTGGTCAGCCTCGATACGAGGCTGAATAAATGGATTACTTTCCCGCATTCCTGAACATCCGCGGCAGACCCTGCCTGCTGGTCGGTGGCGGAGTCGTCGCGTCGCGCAAGGCGGACTCGTTGCTGGCTGCCGGTGCCAGTCTGACGGTCGTCGCGCCGGAGATTGGCCCCCGGCTCGAGCGACTCGCCGCCTCGGGGCGCATCACTCATCTGGCCAGGGGTTTCAGGACGGCCGATCTGACTGGCTACTGGCTGGTCGTCAATGCCGGCGACGACCGGCAGACCGGCCGACGGGTGTTCGAGGCCGCAGACGAGGCCCGGGTCTTTTGCAACTCGGTCGACGACGCGGCGAACTGCAGTTACCTGACGCCTGCAATCGTCGATCGCAGCCCCGTCGTCGTGGCGGTGTCGAGCGGCGGCGCGGCTCCGCTACTCGTGCGGAAGATTCGTGCGCAGATCGAGACGATCCTGCCGGCACGTATCGGTCGACTCGCCGCCCTCGCCGGTGAATGGCGCGAACGCGTGAAGAAACGATTTCACGATTCTCTGGGCCGGCGGCGATTCTGGGAACTGATGGTCGACGGGCCGGTTCACGATGACGTGCTCGCCGGTCGCATGCAATCTGCCCGGCAGATGATGGCATCGCTGCTCGATTCGGGCGCGCGCTCGCCTCGCAAGGAAGGCGAGGTATGGCTCGTCGGCGCAGGGCCCGGTGACCCCGGCCTGTTGACGATGCGGGCATTCAAGCTCATGCAGCGCGCGGATGTCATTGTGCATGACCGCCTCGTCTCGGAAGAGATTCTCGCGCTGGCGAGACGCGACGCCGAGAAAATCCCGGTGGGCAAGTCGCCTGGGTGCAAATCCGCGACCCAGGAAGAAATCAACGAGTTGCTGGTTCGACTGGCTCGTGACGGCAAGCGGGTCTGTCGGCTCAAGGGCGGCGACCCGTTCATTTTCGGTCGCGGAGGCGAAGAGATGGCCGCGCTCGGGCAAGCCGGCATTCGAAACCAGGTGGTTCCCGGTATCACGGCGGCGGCGGGCTGCGCAGCTTATGCCGGCATTCCGCTGACGCACCGGGACATGTCGCAATCCGTCGCCTTTCTGACGGCTCACGGCAAGGACTCAGTGGACCGGCTCGACTGGCGCTCGCTGGCGCGGGACCGGCAGACTCTGGTGTTGTACATGGCCGTCCGTCGCTTCGGCGACATTCAGAGGCATTTGATCCGGCACGGCCGTGGTCCTCATACGCCGATCGCGATCATCGAGCGTGGTACGACCGATGATCAGAGAGTCATACACGGTCGTCTGGATGAGCTGACCGGTCTTGCGGGACGGCACGATATCGTCGCGCCGGCAATTCTGGTGATCGGCGAGGTAGCAGACTTCGCCACGAGTCGGACCCGGTTCGAAGGCCGGTCCGCCGGCCAGACGAGGCCGTCGGCTGCTGCGGCCTACTGAATTCAGTACGGCTCCTGCTATAGAGGATATAAGATGATTTACGACAACATTCTCGACACGATCGGCGATACGCCGATCGTTCGCCTCCATCGAATCGTGCCCGATCATGTGGACATGTATGTGAAGGTGGAGTCGTTCAACCCGATGGCATCGGTCAAGGACCGGCTGGCGTTTGCGATCATCAATGATGCGGAAAATCGGGGGCTGCTGAAGCCCGGCCAGACGGTTGTGGAGGCGACGTCGGGGAATACCGGCATCGCGCTGGCGATGGTTTGTGCCGCGAAGGGGTACCCGTTCGTTGCGACGATGGCCGATTCGTTTTCGGTCGAGCGCCGCAAGATCATGCGCGGACTCGGCGCAAAGGTCATACTGACGCCGGCAGCCGAAAGAGGCACCGGCATGGTCAGAAAAGCCGAGGAACTGGCGAAGGAGCATGGCTGGTTTCTGGCAAGGCAATTCGAAAACCTGGCGAATCCGGAGTATCACCGCAATACGACGGGTCCCGAGATTCTCCGGGATTTCGCAGGCAGGCGGCTGGACTACTGGGTCACGGGCTACGGTACCGGCGGGACGATGACCGGCGCAGGTGAGGTCATCAAACTCGCGCGGCCCGAAGTGACGATCGTCGCGACCGAGCCGGCCGGTGCGTCGCTGCTCGCCGGTGGCGACTGGAATCCGCACAAGATTCAGGGCTGGACGCCCGATTTCATTCCCGATGTACTGAATCGCAATGTACTCGACGAGCTCATTCCGGTCACGGACGAACGCGCCATCGAGGTGTCGCGTCGCCTCGGCGCAGAAGAAGGCATCTTCGTCGGCATCTCCTCCGGCGCCACCCTGGCGGCAGCACTGGAAGCAGCCGAGGATGCCGATGAAGGCTCGGTTCTGCTGGCGATGTTGCCCGATACCGGCGAGCGTTACCTGAGCACGCCCTTGTTCGACGGGGTCAACGAAGGGTCGGACCAGGAGTGGCTGGAAGCGGTAGCTGCCTGAAGGGACGGTGGTCGGCGTAATCCACTGAAAGAGAAGAAGGAATTACCTTCAGCTGAGACATGAGTCACAGCCGCCCCGGCGGTTGCGTGGCATGGTAGGTCAGAGCCTGGAGAAAGGGGAGCCGCCCGCCCGTGACCGCAGAGGTACACAACTTCGCAACGAGAAAAAACATCGGCTCAGCCAAAGGACTGCTGCAGTCGCTGGTACCCCGGGCACAATGCTTCTGTTTTTATGATCTGTCGCGTGACTGTGTATGGAGCAGCGACGGCGTCGACGACTATGAAATTGACAATTACATAGCGGACCTGCCAGACGACATCGTTGCGGGAATACTGCCCGATTCGAACCTGTTGCGGCGCACGCTGACCTCCGGACGGACACTGCTCGTATTGCCGGTCTATGGCGATACGGATGATGGACTCGGCCTGCTCGTGACCGTGTTCTCCAAGAATGCAGGCAAGTCCTCCTGGTTCAATCCCAGTCTGCTGAAGAACATTCTGCTGCCCGCGGTGCAGGTCATCGGCGAGAGCCTGCGCCTCAATCAGGAACTCGGCGAGGCCGCGGACCGGGCCGACACAGCCGAGAAAGAACTCGAGCTTGTCTACAAGGTCGATGAGAAGATTCACGGCGTATCTCGAAGCCACGCCGGCCTCGCGCAGCTCATCGGACAAAGCGGCCGCTTTCTCGGCATTGCGTACAGTGTCTTACTCCTGCCCTCAAAGCGTATTCGGATCAGCGCCACACACTCGAGCTGGAAGCATGTCAACAGGAAAGCGCTGGACAAATACATCATCGAGCAGCTGTTTCCGAAACTCGAAGGCCAGCGAACGCCGATGATTTTCGAAGTACCGCCTGTCGATGGTTCGGACAACGTAGCCGACCAGGGTTATCAGACGATGCTGTGCCCGCTCATCGACAAGGGCGGAAATATCGAGGGCGTGCTGGCGCAGCTGGCGCGCGTCAACAAGCAATCCTTTGACGCATGTCACATGCGATTCATGTCGCACATCGTACGCAAGGTCGAATATGTCATCGAACAGTCTTTCGATGTCATGACGGGCCTCATGAACCGATCGGGGTTCGAGGCGCAACTGCATGAATCGATGAAGTCTCTGATCGGCAACGAAGACGAGCATCAGATCATCTATTTCGATTTGGACAATCTGCAACTCGTCAACGACACCTTCAGTCGGGAAGCCGGCGACGAAGTCATCATTCGTTTTGCGCAGATGCTCGAGGATGAGCTACCCAGGAATGCAGTTGCGACGCGTCTTACGGGCGACGACTTCGCGATCCTGCTGACTCAGAGCACGGTCGAGGAAGCGCTCAACCTGACGACCGCCGTTCGCACGAAAGGGGAAATGCTCCGGTATCTGCAGGGCGACAAGTCTTTGCAGGTCACCGTCAGCATTGGTATTGCGAGTTTCGATTCCAAGACGCCCGACATCGCGGACGCGCTGACGGCCGCGCGAATCGCCTGCGACGCCGCCAAGGATCACGGGCGCGACCGGGTGGAAGTCAATGACCAGGAGAATCAGAGCATTATCCGCCGCTACGATGACATGCAACTCGTCTCAGAGATTCAGCAGACCCTGGATGCCGATGGTTTCGAGTTGCAGGCGCAGCCGATCGTGTCGTTGACGGACAAGGACGACTACGGCCGATTCGAGATCCTGCTGCGGATGAAGGACAGGCGGGGACACAGGGTGTCGTCCGACGCCTTTTTCTCGGCGGCCGAAAGATACCAGCTCATGCCGCAGATCGATCGATGGGTGGTTTCCACCACATTGTCCAAACTCGCCGAACACACGGAATACCTGGAGGAAGCGGAGGCCAGTTTTGCCATCAATCTGTCCGGTCAGTCCCTGGGGGACGACGAAATTCTCAGATTCATCGAGGACGAGATCGAAACCAGTGGCGTGCCCGCCGGCTCGCTCTGCTTCGAGGTGACGGAATCGGCAGCGGTGTCGAACCGCAACAAGGCGCAGGATTTTATCGACACATTGCGAAAACGCGGTTGCAGGTTCTCGCTCGACGATTTCGGCGCGGGGCTGAGCTCGTTCGCCTACCTCAAGAATTTCAAGGTGGATACTCTGAAGATCGATGGCAGCTTTATCCGCGACATCACCGACAACAGGATTTCGGAGTCGATGGTCGCCGCTATCACGCAGGTAGCCAAAGTGATGAAGCTCGAGACAGTGGCCGAGTATGTCGAAAGTAAGAAGACCAAGAGCCTGATCGCGAAACTCGGCGTCGACTTCGCCCAGGGTCATGCCGTCGGCAAGCCGATCGCCATCGATGAGGTTCTGAAAGGCCTGACCGAGAGAGAGCAGTCCTCGACCGCATGAATTCAGGTCGGGCGGTCAGATGACGCCGGACTCCAGGCCGGCGGCCATCGTCATCCCGAGTTTCTCGCATTCGACCAGCCGGGACTCGTCGAAGTCGCCGGCAATCAACACCGGATCCTGCACCTGCCTGACGGAGAGGCCGGTAAGAATTCGGCTGATGCTGCTGATTGCCCCGGTGCCGTCGTTGCCTGCGCGCACGAACAACGCGTAAGGCATGCCGCCGATCTTGTCTTCGCAGGGATAATAAATGCGGTCGAGAAAGTATTTCATCGCGCCGCTCATGTAGCCGAAATTCTCCGGCGTACCGAGGATCAGTCCATCGGCCCACAGGACATCGTCCACCGAGGCTTCGAGCGCATCGCGCACGCGCACTTCCACGCCCCCGATGTCCGGATGCCTGGCACCGCGAACGACGGCGTCCGTCATCTTGCCGGTGGTGCCGGACTGCGAGTGAAATACAATCAGGAGATGCTTCGATTCAGCCATAAGCCGGGTTCGGTTCGATAGACTTGCCTCGATGATGTCCAAGCTGATCGCCAGTCTACCGGACGAACTTAGTGACGTCGTGTCGCGCTGGTTCGATCGCCTGGCATCCTGTCACCCGGAGACAATCGGGGCCATCGGCGGCAACGAGGAGTTCCTGTCGGGCGTGACCCGGCTGGTCGCCTGCAGTGAGTTCGCGGCCGATACGATACTCCGTGAATGGCCCTGGGTCTTGTCCTGCAGCAATAACACAGGCTTCAGGCGGCCGCCGGACAGCCGGGCGCTGGGTTCATTTGTGGCCGGGTTTTCCGAATCGTCGGACGATGTCGATACGATCAAACGCCGCCTCAGGCGATTTCGGAACCGCTGGCTCTTGCATGTGCTGTGGCGCGATATCTGCGGGGAGGCCGGTCTCGCGGACACACTTCGGGCGCTCAGCGATCTGGCGGATAATCTCATCGCCGCGTGCACGGCGTACGCATCGCAGCATACGCAGAAACGATTCGGCAAGCCGCGAAACGATGCCGGCGGGGAGATCCCGATGGTCGTGCTGGCGATGGGCAAGCTCGGCGGCCGGGAGCTGAATTTCTCGTCCGATGTCGACCTGATCTTCCTCTACCCCGACGGGGGGGAGACCGACGGCCGCCGCCGCATCAGCGCACACGAGTATTTCACCCGCCTGACCCGGCAGATCATCGCGTTGCTGGACGAGGTGACCCCCGACGGCTTCGTTTTTCGGGTAGACACCAGGCTCAGGCCCTTCGGCGACAGCGGACCGCCGGTCGTCAGCTTTGCGGCGCTGGAATCCTACCTGCCCCAGCACGGCCGGAGCTGGGAGCGATACGCCTACATCAAGGCCCGGATCACCGGTGCGGCCGTCAGCGACGAAGTAGCCGAAGAACTCATGGTCAACCTGATAGAGCCGTTCGTGTACCGGCGCTACATCGACTTCGGTGTGCTCGAGGCCATGCGCGAGATGAAAGCGCTGGTCGCCGCGGAGGTACGGAACAGGGAGCTTGCCTCCAATATCAAGCTCGGCCCCGGCGGCATCAGGGAAGTCGAATTCATCGTCCAGTCCTTGCAACTGGTTCGCGGCGGGCGTGACGAGCAGCTGCGTTGCCGCGAGTTGCAGCTCACGCTGCCACGTCTCGCCGAAAATCGGGGCCTGTCTCTGACGGCGGTCGATGAGCTGCTGAGCGCCTACACTTTCCTGCGGCGTCTCGAAAACTCGATTCAGGCGCTGCGCGATCGGCAGTCGCACGATCTGCCGACCGATCCGACGGACCGGGCAAGACTCTGTCTCGCGATGAACTATGCGGACTGGGATTGCCTGCTCGCGGATCTCGACGGGCACCGCGGCAACGTCAATCGGCATTTCGACAGCGTGCTGTTCGGCAGCGACCGCCCGGAATCGCGATCGACGGTGGCGATGACCATCGCCGAACGCTGGGCCTCGCTGGCGACGGCCGCACAATGGCGCGACTCACTGCAGAAGCAGGGATTTGACGAGGCCGGCGAACTCGCCGAATTCCTGACGCGGTTTCAGGGTGCGCCGCTGATTGCACGGATCGACGAGACCGCTCGTCAGCGCCTGGACCAGTTCATGCCGAAGCTGTTGCTACGGGTTCGGGAACAGCCGGAACCATCGCAGACCCTGCGACGGGTCCTCGACATCATCGAGCGGATCCTGCGGCGCAGCGCCTACGTGGCGCTGTTGAACGAGAATCCGCTGGCACTGGCGAGGCTCGTCAGCCTGTGCGGAAGAAGCGCTTACATCGCCGGGCAAATCAGTCGTCATCCGCAGCTGATGGACGAGCTGCTCGACCCGCGGGTGGGCGCGCCGTCGGCGAGTGCGATGGCCGGGGAACTGGAACAACGCCTGGCTCGTCTCGGCGGGACCGACAGCGAGCAGCGAGTGGAGGCGCTGGGGCAGTTCCAGCGGGCCAGCCTGTTTCGCATTGCAGTCGCCGACTTCGGTGGTGAGCTGCCGATCATGAAAGTCAGCGACAGGCTGACCGATCTCGCGGAGTTGATACTGAAGATGGCGCTGGATACCGCCTGCGCGGACCTGGTCGCGAAGCATGGCGAGCCGGGCTCCGCGGGATTCGGGATCATCGCTTACGGCAAGTTTGGCGGCATCGAATTGTCATACCGCTCCGACCTCGATCTCGTGTTCCTTCACGAATCGGGTCAGCAGGGCGAGTTCGGGCAGATGACCGACGGCGGTAAGCCGCTCGAGATCAGCGTTTTTTTCGGCCGGCTGGTGCGCCGGCTGGTGCACTTTCTGACCACGCAGACGGGTTCCGGCGCGCTTTACCAAGTCGACACCCGGCTGCGCCCCAGCGGGCGGTCCGGCCTCCTGGTTACGACCGTCGAAGCATTCGAACGGTATCAGGAAGAGAACGCGTGGACCTGGGAACACCAGGCGCTGTTACGCAGCAGGGCCGTTGCCGGCAGCGCCCGGGTGGCGAGAGAGTTCGAGAGAATACGCGCCGAGACACTCAAGAATCGCGTGCGCCGTGACAGCCTGCTGGCGGACGTCCTGTCAATGCGCAACAAGATGCGGGACCGGCTGGACAAAAGTGATCCCGACCTGTTCGATCTCAAGCAGGGTGGCGGCGGCATCGGCGACATCGAGTTCATGGTGCAATACCTAGTTCTCAAACACGCAAAGGCGCACCCCGCCGTCATCCATTACTCCGACAACATCCGTCAGCTCGGCACGCTGGCAGCGGCAGCCTGCCTGGCCGAGTCGGATGTGGTGCAGTTGCAGGACATCTACAAGACATACCGGTCCCGGCTGCATCATCTCGCCCTGGACGAAAAACCGCCGCTGGTGCCGGACGGGGAATTCACCGCGGAAAGGGAGTTCGTGACCGGCATCTGGAAACGATCGATGCGCGACCATTCAGGCTAGCCGCGGCCAGTAGCGGAGTGCGCCAGGCAAAGCTGGCAAAGGATAGGAGGTGAAAGTCCTCTACGGAGTAAGGTCCAGCCAACCGCTCCGGCCCCGAGTGATGCGCTGGTACTCGTGAGGGTGCCGGTGAAGCGTTCACAGGGGAGACCATGGGCTGGGTATTGAGCGGCGAAAGTGGCCGAACTTCGAGGTGCTGATCTCGTTCTGCTGAGGAGAAAGCAATATCGTGACGATGCATTACCGGCAAGCATTGAACGAACCTTGCGCCGTCGTAGACCCCATGCACGTGGAGACGTCCTTTGACCGGAACCTGGGAGATCTCATTCACGCCCGGTATGGCACACCGGGCCGGCTCATGAAGGGATGGACCGAACGATGAGCAAGAACGTGGATGAGAAGTCGGACAAGAGCGTAGTACCGGTGAAGCCGCCGAACAACGAGGATTCGTCCTCAGCGGAGGCGGTGGAGGGAAGGCCCTTGCCTGAGGGGAACCGTCGGCAGACGACCGGGGTCCGGACGCAGAGCCGGGTTGCCCCGTCGAGCGGTTTGCTGGCGGTGCGCCGAGCGGCGCAAACAAGGAAGGATGTGCGGTTCACCGCGCTGCT
>JBHIDG010000072.1:0-11337 GCA_046760025.1 Woeseia sp.
AATTATAAAGGAAATTACGGGTTCGCCGTTTTTATTGGTGCAATATCCGGGCTAGTTCCTAATCAGGACCGCGGTTTCAGTCAAGAATCAAGTCGATACCATTGCAAAGATGATTTGAAGGTCGCCGCAGTCATAACAAAGGCGGTCGTGCCTTATTAAGACAAAGCTCAACCAGGGCATCGATCTTCGCGACGCCGACGCACACGACGCTGTCTGCCCCGCCCCAGTAAATCTTGACGGTACGGTCGTCCTCGGCGACAGCACCACAGGTGAAGACCACATTGTGCACGTAACCGGTTAATTCCCACGGGTCTTCCGGTGACACAATCCAATCGTCGGCAACGCCGAGCACTTTGGCGGGGTCGGCAAGATCATGAAGCGCCACACCCAGGCGATACACGGCACCATCCATGGTTGGAAATACGCCGTGGTAGATGTTGAGCCATCCCTGCGCGGTTTTAATCGGTGTCGCGCCCGGACCTATCTTCATCTCGTCCCAATGATACGGAACTGGCTGGATCACGGGCACCGAATCACCCCAGTGAACCAGGTCCGGAGACCAGGACAGCCAGATGCACCAGGGGTTGATTTCCGAGTGGGGCCGATCCAGCCGCGCGTAGCGGCCATTGAAGGTGTCCGGAAAAATCACGACATTGCGCATGTCTGCCTGACTAATTAACGACACTCTCTCGACAGTCTTAAAATCGCGCGTCTTTGCCAGCCCGATGCGCACGCCAAACCTGGAATAAGCGCTGTAAGTAATATTATGCTCACCGGCAATGGAACAAATTCGCGGGTCCTCGATACCGTACTCCTCGTACACTGCGAATCCGATTTGGCTGGAGGGCACCATGAACGGCTTGGGATCTGCCTGGAACTTGTATCCGTCATCGCTCCGCGCGATACCGATAATCGATCGTCCGTTACGCAAATGCGAGCGGAACAGCAGGATGTATTGACCGTTAAACCTGGTTGCCCCTGCGTTGTGAACCGTCTCCACAGGGTAGGGGATGTCGCTCTTGGTGAGGATTGGATTGCCCTCATACCGCGTCACCAACGGTTTATTGATCATCGCGTGCTTCCCCGTTCAGAATCTTTTGGTAAACGCGGACATAGTCGCGTGCCATACGTGTGCTGGTAAAGCGCTTTTCAACATCAATGCGGCAGATGGATCTGTCAATTGTCCTAACGGCAGCCACCGCGTTTATCGCGCCTTCAATGTCCTCAACAATATAACCGGTTTCGCCGTCACGGATGATTTCTGGAATGGACCCGCGAGCAAATGCGATGACCGGTGTTCCGCACGCCATGGATTCGACCATGCTCAATCCAAAAGGCTCCTCGAAACTGATTAAGTGCAACAGTGCCAGCGCGTGGCTCAATACGTCCGCTCTTTGGTCGGGCCCCACAGAACCCAGATATTCCACAGCCGTGCCGTCAATATGAGGTTTCACCTGGGCTTCGAAGTAGTCCTGATCCTGAATGATGCCGGCGATCACCAGCTTGATCCCGGCGCTTTGCGCAACATGGATTGCTTCGCGGACGCCCTTCTCCGGATGGATGCGACCAAAGAACAGGAGATACTCACCCTCGGCGCCCGAAAATGGAAATTGTGCGACATCAATACCGTGATGGATGGTCGCGATGTAATCGAGTTCCGGCGATTTATCTGAGTCACTGATTGCTACATAGTGGCCACGGGCATTGTACTTCCTGTAGACGGGGATGATCGACGGTGACGAAAAGCCATGAATCGTCGTTACCACCGGGGTTTCAACCAGTCGGGAATAACTTAACGGTAGAAAGTCAAAATGATTATGAATGAGATCATAATCGGCGGAACGTTCGAAGACCTCGGCAATATGCAGGCACTCTGCGACTTTCGGGTGAACGGCAGGATCCTCTGAATAAGGACGTGGGCACACAGCGATCAGTTTGCCGCTGGTTTGTGAATCTCCGGTGGCGAAAAGAGTCACGTCCAGGCCCATATGTACCAGCTGTTCCGTGAGAAGACTGACCACTGATTCCCATGGCCCGTAATGGTGAGGAGGAGTGCGCCACGAAATGGGGCTGAGGACTGCGATACGAGTGGACATGCTCGAAACTAGCGATTTTCAAGGCTGCGAGAATTACTAGGCAAGATTCTGTCGGCCTTCACGGCTATAATCCGCACCGTCTGAACCTGCGCAACTTACTCATGATCATTGTCAGTCAGATTACATCAGTGCGCAATCACTAATGAGAGTTAAAGAACAACGCAAGCAACTGGTCAAACGGCGGTCGACTTTGCTGAACGCCGAGAGCTCACGCGTTATTACCCGGCCGCATATTCCAGGAGACAAGGCACGCACCAAGAGCCTGATCAATCGGGTCTCAAAGCTGAACGTCGATGACGTGCATAACTTGCTGGAGGCTGTACTCCAGGACTTCTCAGGGCGTCACCGGAACTTCCGAGAGGCCCTGCAGAGGAACTTTGATCGTATTGCAGAACACGTCCCGAAACGTATCTCTTTGTCATCCGAGCAACAACTTCTGCTTGGCACCTACTTTACCGCAGAGTATTCGGTGGAATCAGCCGCGCTCTATAATCCTTCTATCGTAAGCCATCCTGACCAGAAAGGCGTGGAAAAGGGATCGCAGCGATTCGTCATGAGCTTCAGGGCGACAGGTGAAGGTCATGTGTCCTCGATTGAATTTCGAAGCGGAATCGTTGACGAACACCACGACATCTACTTCGATCCCGTCAGCCAATACGTGGCGACGCCTGAGATGCACACAGATCCCGTCTATGATCGTCTTCATTTTCGACGAAAGATCGATGAGATTTGCGCATGCGAGCGGGTCACGAATCACCTTCTGGACGACCTGAAGGAAACATTTACCTTCGATGAGCTGCAGCTCCAGATAAGGAAACTTCGCTCGACCAAGTTCCGCGTGATCGACAAACAGTACACGATCGATACGGCGCTGTGGCTGGCTCGGTCCAATTACGAAGTGATATTCCGCCCCGATGAACAGATCTCTGAGAGAGTGATTTTCCCGGTGTCGGAAAACGAGAGCGCAGGTATCGAGGATGCTCGGTTCGTGCGATTCGAGGATGATGATAGATCAGTCACTTACTACGCAACTTATACCGCATACAATGGTTTCGACATACTGCCGCAGATTCTCGACACAACCGACTTCCTGACGTTCAGGATGCATACCATCAGCGGCGAAGCTGCACGGAACAAAGGTATGGCGTTATTTCCGCGAAGGATCAATGGCAATTTCGCGATGTTGTCACGGCAGGATGGCGTGAATAACTACATCATGTTCTCGGACAGTCTTCGTTATTGGAACGAAGCTATATTCCTGCAGGAGCCTGCTCATCCACTGGAGTTTGTTCAGGTTGGCAACTGTGGCTCGCCGGTCGAGACGTCTGAGGGATGGCTCGCTCTTTTCCATGGCGTAGGACCGATGCGAAAATACAGCATCTGGGCCGAGCTCCTGGACCTCCACGATCCCTCGCAGGTTATCGGTCGGCTAGATGAGCCGATACTGACACCTGATGAGCATGAGCGAGACGGTTACGTGCCCAACGTGGTCTATAGCTGCGGAAGTATGATTCATCGGGACGCGCTGATCATCCCGTACGGTATTGCTGACCAAAGATGCAGAGTTGCCACCGTCTCCATTCCGGAGTTGTTATCAAGGCTCAAGGGAAGTTGAGGGGCCCTTAAGCCGCATCAGACTGTCCTGGGAGGAGATTGTGGGCGTCTGATTCCACAGCGTAATTGTGATTTGCTGTTAATCCTCGCAAATTGTAAAGGGCGAGCAAGGAGCACAGGTAAGACAGCGTCGATTCCGCGCCCTGATTTTCATTGACACCGTTTCGAGTGAGCCCGTCGCGGCACCCGCCGCTGGCATGATCGTAAAGTTGGATCTGTTGATCGTTCTTCCCCAGATACCAGTTGAAGCAGGCGGACGCCAGCTGGATCCATTCTTCGCGTTGCGTGTATTCATAGGCTTCGATACTGGCGTCGATCATGGCGGCTGCTTCAAGAGGCTGTTGATCGTATTGCGCTTTGCTTCCGGATTTGGCGAACCAGCCTTGATTGCCAACAGGTGCGAACCATCCATCGGCGGGGTCGAGTTGAATATCTCTTAGCCACTCAAGGACGTCGATACCGAGTGACAGCATGTCATTATCCTCGGTAACACGACCGCATGCCATCAGTGCTTCGGGTAGGCGTGCATTGTCATAGGCCAGCGCGGCTTCGTGCCATCGCCAGTCTTTGGTGGCGAATTGCCGGAAACGGTCCAGCAGTCTGTTGCCCAGCGCCTTGAGTAGACGACGAACTTGGTGATCATCGTCATTCCGACGCAGGTAGGCCTGAATCCCGAGGATTGGGAATGCTATGGCACGGGAGTCCGAAAAGCTCTCTAATGCCGGCAACGCCTCATGGAAGAGTTTGGTCGCGAGACCGACTTGACCCGAGTTCTGCCCCCAGCCTGCCATCACACCCAGTGCCCACAGCGCGCGTCCGTGAGAGTCCTCGGATCCAGTGGGTTCCAACCACTTGCGCTCGTACGACATGAAATTTCGAAATCTGCCGATCTCGGGATCGAAAGCATCATCCAGGAAACTGAGATAAATCGAGGATAAATCGATCATTGAAGTATCGCTTCGATTCAGGTTGTCTGCTCTGGTAGCGACTATTAGCGCCCGAGCATTGTCGTCCACACAGTATCCGTGGACACGGTTGGGAACGGTGAACTTGGCGTGCTGGAGTATGCCAGTATCATCCGTCATACGGCGGAGATGATTCAGGTTGATCTGCGGCAGTCGCTGTTCCTGCTGATTCAGTGTATTGAGTGTCGGGACACCGATTGCACGCGAATGCTGTGCCTTGACCTGCGAGAACAGATCCAGATAATGGCGGCCCATCTGCCTCACCACCATTGGGCGGGAGTACTCGTAGGCCGCGCGACGCAACTTGAGACGCTCCTCTGGAAAGTCCAGAAGTTGATTGATTTCGTGCGCCAGCGCTTGGTGATCTGCGAATGGTACGAACCTTCCGCGCCCATCAGCCAACATCTCCTGTGCGTGCCAATAGGGAGTAGATACGACGGCCTTACCCGCCCCAATCGCATATGCCAGGGTGCCGGATACGATCTGAGCCTCATTCAGGTAGGGGGTGACGTAGATATCGGCAGCCCGAATTATCTCGAGCAAGTCATCGCGCTCCAGGAACCGGTCATAGAACACAATGTAATCACCGACGCCCAGTTCCTTTGCCCGATGGTGCAAACTCAGACGATAGTCCTCACCACTTTCGGCTCTGCAATGAGGATGAGTGGCTCCAACCACGAAATAAAGTGCTTCCGGATGTGAGCCGACAATCTTCGGCAGCGCATCAATCATAAACTCGATGCCCTTTCCCGGCGAGAGCAGGCCGAAAGTCAGAATTACAATTTTGTCGTCTGCGGCGACCTTTTTCTTACACGGATCCGGATCCAGGAAGGGCACATCGGGAATTCCATGATGGATGAGAACTATCTTGCTCGCTGGAACCTGATATACATCACGAAGAAAATCGGCGCCGCGCTCACTCATCACTACCAAGCGGTCGGACAGTTCACATAGCTGGGTGGTGATTTTCAGTTCCTCCGCCAGAGGATCTCTCAATACCGTGTGCAAAGTGGTAATTAAGGGCACTTTCAAGTTTTGCGCGAGTTCGATAATGAAGCTTCCGCGTTGACCACCGAAAATCCCGTATTCGTGTTGTAAACAGACTGCATCGGGATCGCGCAGGTTCAGGAAATTTGCAGCGAGACGATATTCGCTTAGTTTGTCCTGGCTGATTTCAAATTTGACCGTTTCCGGATACTCGTAGCCCTCAAGCTGATCGTTCATGGCTACGATAGTGCAGTCAATATTCGGATCGTTGTCGACAATCGCAGTGGCAAGATCTGCCGTAAAGGTGGCGATACCACACTGTCTCGGCAGGTACGAGCCGATCAGAGCCACTGATTTTTTTGGGGGCAGCATGTTGAGATCCTTCCGGTAGTTCGTTCCCGGATCATAAACTTGAGCGGCAACTCTAACATGCATGGGCAGCTGATCACCTTCTTGTGCGCCACTCGACACGGAATCGATCCTGTTCGCAGTCTTGGTGACGATGTGAGCTTCCCCGTCAATGAGACAGTTCAAAACTGGAGTTTCCGGCGTTTTCGACCTGCCGTCGGAACATGGCAGGCGGTATTCTTCCCAAGCTACAGTGAGGTCGTTCCTCGTTGTATTCGATGATCCATTGTCGCGTGATTTCCCGTACCTGGCTGAGTGTTTCGAACGCGTAAGCATCCAGCACCTCGTGCCGGAATGAGCGGTTGAAGCGTTCGATATAGGCGTTTTGGTTCGGCTTGCCCGGCTGGATGTAATTCAGCGTGACGCTGTTATCTTGGCACCATTCCGTGAAGACTTGCGACAGGTACTCCGGACCGCTGTCGACACAGATCGCCTCGGGACGGCCGCGCCACTCCACCAGCTGATCCAGCGTTCGGACGACGCGACCGCCGGGGATCGAGGTGTCGATGACGATGTCCAGCGCTTCCCGCACGCCCTTGTCCAAGATGTTTAACGCTCGGAAGCGGCGGCCGTGATACAGCATGTCGGACATGAAGTCCGTCGACCACTCCGCATTGGCACAGGCATCCACCGCCATCGGTTGCTGAATGCGCGCTGGCAAGCGCTGCTTCTTACGGCGCAGCAGGTTCAGTTTCATGGCTTTGTACACGCGATACACTCGTTTGTGGTTCCAGCGGTGGCCCATCAGGCGAAGTCGGTCAAAGCACATCCAGAAGCCCCAGCGAGGGTGCTTTTCAACAAGTGCGTTCAAGGCGTCCACGATCTCCTGGTCTTGCTATTCGGTTGACGGCGCCGGCCGATACCAGCTCGAGCGCGAAAGCTTTACTGCCGCACACGCACGGGCCTTGCTCAGTTGGTGTTCGGCCACCAGGTACTGCGCTGCGTCGCGCTTCTCCGGTGGCCTCAGAGCGTTTTCTCGATTAAATCCTTCAGCGCGTAGTTCTCGTGTGCGAGCACGGCACACATCCGTTACTTTGGCCCCGGCATCCGCCTCCTTCAGAATATTGACGATCTGGTTTTCCGTGAATCGGCTCTTCTTCATTATTGTCTCCTAGCAGTTGCATCCTGCCGGAAAACTCCAATTTCAGCCTGTGTCACAGAGGGGGAAACTTACGTGAACTCTGAGCACAAATAGTACGTAAGTATATGAAAAATAATATATTTATTACACCGATGATGGATTGTGTCAATAGATTCTGACTTCGGCAACAACAACAATTCGTTATATGTCCAAGGAATTCTGATGTCGCAACAATGTCGAACTACGTTTATCCACGAATTCGCGATCTTCGAAGCTGGACTATTGAACTGTTTGCCGGTCGAGACGCGAGCCCATGCAACGCAACGTACATGAAAGCGTCTTCGAATACCCGGGGCGGTTCATGGCAAAGCGCGACTCCTGCTAATCATTGCCGAGCCACAAATAGATTGGCAGTGCCAGATAAGCCGCCGCGAATCCGATCACCCAAATGGTGGCAGAAGCCCAGAAAAATCGGGTACTCCAACGATGTGCGCTTTCACACATTTTGGCTAAGTCAGGATCGGTCGGGCACGCGCGGCCGGGCCGAAACAGTAGCCAGGCGGTCAACATCAACACGGCGCCGCTACCTGTAAACATCCAGGCTTTGTGTTGAGCGAGCGTGACCAAAATGGGCAAGTTGGCAAAAAGGGAGGCGGACACGGCTCCAAGGCCCAGAGACACGAGCAAGATCGGTATCGCACAGCAAATGAGTGTTGTTGAGGACGTGAAGAGTGCAATCCAGGCCCATTTTTGGTGCATGGCCGACTCTGACACAAGACTCGTATTAGCTTCCGGTTTCATGGTGATCGGCATGCTCCTCTGGAATGTCCCGCAACTCCTCATCGTCATGCTCGTGTTCGCCAATCGAACATCCGGAGGCCTTGCTAAACGAGCGGAAGGTAAATCCTTTGTCAAGGAACAGTTTTTTCAGTTGCGTATCCGTGAGCTCAACGCGGACATCGGCACAGACGAATATGGTGCCCGTCTCGATGTTGCTTCCGACTGAATGAACGCCCTCGATCTTCTTTAACGCGCGTTCCGACGTTGCCACACAAAATGGACAGGTGATGCCGTCCACGCGAATGTCGTACTGTACGTCTTCTGCCAGCGCCGCACTGACAGATATTCCAAAAGCGACTAACAATAGAATCGTGCGGTTCATGATTGTTGCTCCTTCAAAAGTTGATTCGAATGCTGGTTAGAATTGAGTAGTCTGGTTCCAAGGCCGTACCATTCAGATCGTTCGCAATCGGAATTTTGACGCCAAAATCGGCGATCCATCGCCGAGTCGAATACTGAAGGCCGGGTGTCAGGTACAGCTGAAATCCACCGCTGTTCGGATCCGGTACTCCGCCGATACGATTGCGCTCATATTCGTTGGCACTGAGTTCCAGCACACCGAAAACAAATGCAGTGGTATCTTGAGTCACTCTCCCGGGCGCCAAGCGATACTGAAAGGAGGATTCGAAGCTGGCGGAATCGCCGCGCTCGAACCCATCGGCTTCGCGGTTGCGGTCATACCTCAGCTGGGAGTCAAGATTCCACTTGGTACTGGCGATGGTTACGATCAATCCGCCGAAAACATCGACTGAACCATCACCGGTTTTGCCATCTCGCCCCGTGGGTAATCTGACGCCGGCATACGGTGCAATGCGGAGCGTGCGTCCCAATTGATCGGAACGGAACACCTCGTATCGCGCGAAGAGGGCGGCATCACCTAGGCCCGACTCGGAAGCGCTGACATCGCCGATTTTACTATCTATGGCGACCAGAGGCAGTACCCCGAAAAACGCGAGCTTCGACGTAGACCCGTAGCCCAACACAGTTCGAGATTCGAGGCGATCCACTTGGCGTTGTGTGCCAGCAATGCGGTCTGACGAGCGGGTCATGACAAACTGCTGGCGAATGATGACCTCGTCTGCACTCAAAGGTAGCGCCGTGTTGGTAGCAATCGGTGCAGCCCAGGCCCCGCCTGGAACCGAGCCATACAGGATGGCGAAAAAAATGATCGCATTACGCCAACCAACTGCCTGGCGGGTTGGATCGTCGCTGGTTTTGTTGGCTTTGTGTAAGAGAAGCGGATACATGAACATCCTCCGTTGCCTTGATTTCTACAAAAACTTTAGGACAAACCCGCCAACCTAAACGGATCGGTGGCGGGTCAACGGCGGTTTTTATAGGCGCAAGCGTTGCGATGTGAGATATGTCTGCGAGCCACAAAAACGGTGCAAATCGCCCTTTTGACGGTTCGAGACTGCAATGACACCGTCAGGCTGTGAATCGAAGTCGGGCGCGACCAGGATCGCCGCCGGTGGGTCCAGATCGGACCGCACATCGGCCTTTTTGATGGTAGTTCTAAACTGATCCGACCCACTATCAATTTGCAAGTCAACAGATTTCTCGCAACACGTGTTGCGTTCAGAATCAAGTGTGAATTGCGCGGTATCATGATCATCACAGCAGCACTTGTCGAGAACGACCTCACCCAACATCGGACACACATAAGTGCTCTGGGCGCTCAGCGGTCCGAGCACGAGCAGTAGCACCAGAAGTAGTGGTCGGACGAGTTGTTTTCTGTATCGCTTCATACTGATGGAAGAATAGGTCGAATGCCCGATTCAGACCCACTACAGACTATTGGGTCTAGTTTAACGTGTAAAGTTCCCCGGCAGGCCGCTCCAAAAAACTCGCTTCGAAATTCATGTCTATAACCAGCCCTTGTCTCGTGCAATTCGGGCAGCGTCAATTCGATTGGTCGCACCAAGCTTGCTGATTGCCTCGGAAATGTAATTTCGGATAGTTCCGTCGTTGAGACTCAATTCCGACGCAATCTGTACGTTTGTTAGTCCGGCTGCTGACAGGCGCAATACCTGTCGTTCTCTGTCTGTCAACGGATCCGATTCGCTCCATGCCTGCGCGGCCAATTCGGGGTCAATTGTGCGGCCGCCGTTGTAGACCGTGCGTATGGCGTTTGGCAAGACATCACCGGGGGAATCTTTTAATAAATAGCCGGCGACTCCGGTGTCAAGTGCCCTTCTCAGGTACCCAGCACGTGCGAAAGTGGTGACAATAATGACCCGCGTCTCCAGCTTCTGCTGTTTGATCCAATCCGCAAGTTCAATGCCTGTCTTTTTCGGCATCTCGATATCGGCAATTACGATGTCAGGCTTCAACTCCCGCGTTAGCTTTATGCCTTCGAGCCCATCCCCTGCGGAACCAACAACGTCAATATCATCCTCAAGCGCTAACAAGGCTGACAGCGCGGTGCGAAGCGTCCGTTGATCTTCGACGATCAATACGCTGATCAATGCGTGCGTGCCGTTTTGACAATGGAAAGTTGCGGCGACTGTCGCGACGATGAAATCGGTAATGACGCTGTCACATTCATTCCATTGGAACTATCGATGTGAAGTGCGCCACCATTAGCTACCAACCGCTCACGCATACCACTCAATCCCGAGCCTTCGACGAAACGCCCACCTCGACCATCATCGTCGATCTCCAGCCTGATGGCGGAGTCGGACTGCGATAGCTCGACGTGGCACTGGTCGGCGCTGGAGTGTCGAATGACATTCGTAATCGCTTCGCGCAATGTCATGGCTAAAATACTGTCATGTGTCGGCTCGAGCTTTATCTCGGTCGTCGAAAAATCGCCGCTGATGCCGGCAGCCTCGAGCGCGAGGCGAGCGTTACCCATTTCGCCCGCAAATCCAACACTTCGATATCCTTGCACGGCCTCGCGGACTTCCTGAAGTGCGTCTCGTGATATCTGTTCGATGTCGCTAATTTCCCGCATGGCTTTGCCGGCATCTCTGTTGATGAGCTTGTTGGCAAGTCTGGCTTTCAAGACATTTAGTGACAGGGTATGTCCCAATAAATCATGTAGGTCGCGCGCGATACGTTCACGTTCTGCGATCTTCGCAAGCCGCTCGATCTCCTCCTGCTTCATGTGAAGTTTTGCGTTGGTTCGCTCTGCTTCCGTCCAGTTGATGCAAAAGCCACCGAAAACAACAATCAATACGATGGTTGGTGCCCAATAGCCAATGCTGAAGCCGAGCAGCCAACTTTGCAGCGCAACGGCAGTGATGATGATGGCCAGCGCTGCAGCAGATCGCTTTGCATTGCCCAAGAATCCGATCACGCCACTGGCATAGAGTACAAAGATACTCGCGGTCGAATTGAAAGG
>JBHIDG010000073.1:0-11299 GCA_046760025.1 Woeseia sp.
AATGTAACAATGCTCCAGTCGCAGCGAGTGCAGGAGTATTTTCGCGCCGACTACGACTGCCATCGCGTGCTCGCGCATCAGCATATCGTCGCAGCTTATATACGGCTCGCACTCCACGCCGTTTAATATAAGGTGCTCCAGCGATTCGGTCGTTGCCTGCATCAGTTTCTGGGCGGTCGGAAACACAGCGCCGCCCAGACCAACGATGCCGCCATGAAGTATTTTCTGGAACAGCGTATCCGGATCCAGCTCATCGAACGGGACGATCGGTTCGGACAGCTGTACGGGACTGTCGACGCCGTCGCACTCGATGATAATGCAGGGCGCATTGTCACCGCGTCGCCTCGATACCGGCCATTGCTCGATCGCAACGACCTTGCCGGATGATGACGCATGCACGGGCGCGCTTATGATCCCGTCCGCATCCGCGATCAACTGACCCTTGAGAACCCGTTCGCCGATACTCACGACCGGATGAGCAGGTTCTCCGGCGTGTTGTGCCAGCGGCAGCACGAGCTGGGTCGGAGCGGGAACGTGCTGAATGACACGAGCTGTCGATTCGTCTTTCAGTACCGGCAAACGCAGGCCGCCGTGCAGAATTCCGAGATCGAAGGTGGGCGCGGTCACGCTGCGGTCCTCATCTGTATGCAATTGACGGGGCAGGGCGCCAGGCACAATTCACAGCCTGTACACTCATCGGCCAGAATCGTATGCATGAATTGATGTGCGCCGACAATTGCGTCCACCGGACAGACAGCCCGGCAATGCGCGCAGCCGATGCATAACGCTTCGTCAATCATCGCGACCGAATCGCGCATTTTTCCCGCGGCTGCCGTCTCGAGCCGGAGCGGGTCGCGGCCGAGCAGGTTCGCCAAACGCCGTACAGTGTCGTCACCTCCGGGCGGGCACAGATTGATCGCGACAGAGTCGCGCACGACGGCCGCGGCATAGGGGCGGCAACCAGGGTATCCGCATTGGCCGCATTGCGTCTGCGGCAAGCATTTATTCACTCTGGATACCAGATCGTCATCATCCGGAGGCATGCGCAGCGACGCAATACTCAGGAGCAGGCCGGCGGCCAGTGCGATTCCCGAAATTAATATGACTGCTATCCACACGGCGACGGGATCCATGTCATGGTCGCGCCATTCCGGAGAAACCCATGAACGCCAGTGACATCATGCCTGCAGTCAGTAGTGCTATCGCCACGCCGCGAAACGGGAGCGGAATATCCGCGGCTTCCAGACGCTCGCGTATCGCGGCAAACAGGACGATAACCAGCGCAAACCCGGCTGCCGCGCCGAATCCGAAGAATACGGACTGCACGAATCCCTTGGTTTGCCGGACATTCAGCAAGGCAACGCCCAGGACGGCGCAGTTGGTCGCGATCAGGGGTATGAATATGCCGAGCACCTGGTCCAGCAGCGGGCTCAGCCGCCTGACCATGACCTCGGTGAACTGTACGCTTACGGCAATCACCAGGATGAAGCCGATCGTACGAAGATATTCCAGGCCCAGCGGTACCAGGACGTATTCGTGAAGCAGGTAGCTGACTGCCGAGGACAGGGTAAGCACGAATGCGGTTGCCAGCGACATCCCGAACGCGGCTTCGAGGTTTCTCGACACGCCCACAAACGGGCAGAGCCCCAGAAACCGGACCAACACGAAATTGTTGACCAGTACCGTGCCTACCAGGATGAGTATCAAGCTGTTCATTGCATCGCTCGAACGCGGTTATTGTATCGCCTGGGCTTTTAAGTGACCCGCATTCCCGGTTCGGCGCCATCATCGGCGGAAAGAAGAAAAATTTTCTCGCCACCGGGACCTGCTGCCAGCACCATGCCTTCGGATACGCCAAAACGCATTTTTCTCGGTTGCAGGTTTGCGACCGCGATCACCAGCCGGTCTTCAAGAACTGCCGGTTCGTACGCCGACTTGATACCGGCAAATACGCTTCGAGTCTCGCCGCCGAGATCGAGCGTGAGTTTGAGTAATTTGTCGGCACCGTCGACAGGCTCCGCCTTTTCAATCCGCGCAATGCGCATATCGATCTTGGCAAACTCTTCGATTGTAATCTCGGTTGTATCGGACACTGTCGATTGTTCAATCATGCGTTCAACCTGCCTTTCTTCTATCCGGGTGAGTAAGGGCTCATATTTTGCAATCCTGCAGTCGAGCAGCGGCTCGGCCGCCGACTGCCAGGCCCACGGTTCCTCATTGAATTGAATCCGGACCTGCTCGGCCACCGCCGGAATTACCGGAGTCAGGTAAATCATAAGGGTCCGGAACAGATTCAAGCCCTGGGTGCAGACCGCCTGCACATCGGCTAACTGACCTCTGTCCTTTACCTTGTCCCAGGGTTTCTTCAGTTCGATGTAACGGTTTGCCTTGTCCGCCAGCGCCATGATCCTGCGCATTGCCTTCGAGTACTCGCGACCCTCGAAATGACCGGCAATCGTTTCGGCTGCGCCCACGAACTCGGCAAACAGTTCCGGGTCGTCCAGCGAGCCGGCCAGTTGGCCGTTGAATTGTCTGGTGATGAAACCGGAACACCGACTCGCAATATTAACGAGTTTGCCGATCAGATCCGAATTCACTCGTGCGACGAAATCGTCCAGGTTCATGTCGATGTCGTCCATGCCCGGTCCGAGCTTTGCGGCATAGTAATAGCGCAGATAATTCGGGTTCAGATTGTTGCGGTAGGTCTTCGCCTTGATGAACGTGCCGCGTGATTTTGACATCTTTTTGCCGTTGATCGTCAAGAAGCCGTGCGCGAATACGCTGGTCGGCTGCCGGAAACCACAACCCTCGAGTACCGCAGGCCAAAACAGCGTGTGAAAGTAAACGATATCCTTGCCGATAAAGTGATATGCCTCCTTGTCACTGCCGGCCATCCAGTAGTCATCGAAGTCGAGGTCGTCGCGGCGGTTGCAGAGCTGCAGGAAACTGGCGAGGTAACCCACCGGGGCATCGAGCCAGACATAAAAGTATTTGTCTTGCGTGTCCGGGATCTTGAATCCGAAATAGGGCGCGTCACGAGAGATGTCCCAGTCCTTCAGTCCGGCGGAAAACCATTCCCCGAGCTTGTTCTTTATGTGCTGATGTAATCCCGCAGAGTCGATCCAACGGCGGAGGTTGTCTCCGAAATCACTGAGCTTGAAGAAATAGTGCTCGGATTCCTTCCACACGGGTTTCGTGCCCGATAGCACGGACACCGGATCGATCAGATCGGCCGGCGAATAGGTCGCGCCGCAGACTTCACAGGCGTCGCCATACTGATCTTCGGTCTTGCACCGCGGGCAGGTGCCGCGAACGAATCGGTCGGGCAGAAACATCTTGTCCTGCTCGTCGTAAGCTTGCTCGATGGTCCTGGTATAGATATGACCGGCTTCGCGCAGCGCCTGGTACATCCTGAGAACGATTTGCTCGTTCTCATCGGAGTGTGTCGTGTGGTAATTGTCGAATGCAACGCCAAAGGCCTTCAGGTCTTCATGCTGTTCGGCCGATACTCTTTCGACGAGCTGCTCGGGTGTGATCCCTTCCTCCCTCGCCTTGATCATGATCGGAGTACCATGGGCGTCCGCAGCACAGACATACGCGCAATTATGGCCGCGCAGTTTCTGGAACCGCGCCCAAATGTCGGACTGCAGGTACTCGACCAGATGCCCCATATGGATAGAGCCATTGGCATAAGGGAGTGCGCTGCTGACGAAGATATTGCGTGGTGCGTCGCTCATAAGGCGGCGATTATGCCACGCCGGGTGATTTTTAGGTCTCGTCTCTGACAGACAGGAACATCTGTTTGTTGTTTGCCTGCTGATAGGCTTCCTTGCCCGACACGAACTTCCTCTCGACGAGGTCCATCAGGGCCGAATCCATGGTCTGCATGCCGATCTGACCGCCGGCCTGCATCGCGGTCTCGAGCTGTTCGAGTTTGCCCTGGCGGATCAGATTGGCGACCGCAGCCGTGTTGACGAGGATTTCCAGCGCGGCGACCCGACCCGGCTTGTGCTTGAGCGGCAGGAGCTGCTGCGATATGACACCGCGCAGCGACGTGGACAGCATCGTTCGGATATGATTCTGCTTGTCGGCCGGAAACGTGTTCACCATCCTGTCGACCGTCTGTGCAGCACCGTTCGTGTGCAGCGTTCCCATGACCAGGATACCCATCTCGGCGGCGGTTATCGCCACGCTGATCGTCTCCAGGTCCCGCAGCTCACCGACCAGGATGACGTCGGGGTCTTCGCGTAGGGCCGAATGCAACGCGTTGGCGAATGATTCACTGTGCCGGCCGACTTCGCGCTGACTGACGAGACAACCTTTTCGGTCATGCACGAACTCGATCGGGTCCTCGATCGTGAGAATATGGCCCTTCAGCCGTTTGTTGATCGCGTCAACCATTGCGGCGAGCGTCGTCGACTTGCCGGATCCGGTTTTTCCCGTGACGAGGATCATGCCCGAAGTTTGTTTGCACAGATCGTGGATGGCTTCGGGCATGTCTAGTTCCTGGAGCGTCAACGCTTTCGATGGAATCGCCCGAAATACCGCTCCGATGCCGTTGAGGTGACGCATGACATTCACTCGAAACCGCGAAACATCCGGGATTTCGTAGGCAAAGTCGGCGGCATCGTCGGCTTCGAATTCCTTTTGTGTCGTACCGGACATGATTTCATACATGCAGTCCCGGACGTGATCGATCGTGAGTGTCTCGGCACTCAGATTCTGGAGCGACCCGTATATGCGGACGCGTGGCGGATCGGCGGAGATGAAATGCAGGTCCGAGGCGTCTTTCGAGAGCGCATCGGTCAGGTATGTGTCGATCTTGTTGCCCATCGCTAACTTGCGGTGTCCAGTGTCGGCACCATCGATGTGTCAGTGACGAAACGCTGAAACTTCTTCTTGTCATTGGCGAAGCGGAAAGCATCGACCTTTTTGGCTTCGATCGCCTTCATGAGGGCCATGTCCATCAACTGCATGCCGGCATCGCGGCCGGTCTGCAGCTGGGCCGGAATCTGGTGCGACTGGTCGTTCATGATGAGCTTCGAGATTGCGCGATTGTTGACCAGGATTTCCAGAACGGCCGTGCGTTCGTGCCCGTCCAGCGTCTTGACGAGCACCTGGGTCACGACCGCCTTGAGGCTCTGTGACAAAAAGCTCTTGGTTTGCTCGCGGAGTTCCCCTGGCAGCGCATCGACGATTCGGTCGATGGTTTTGATCGCGCTGGTCGTATGCAGCGTGCCTAACACGAGGTGGCCGGTTTCCGCGGCCGTCATCGCCATCGAGATCGTTTCTGCGTCGCGCAGCTCGCCGACCAGAATAACATCGGGGTCCTCGCGCATGGCCGATCGCACACCGTCCGCGAAACTCGCAAGGTGCGTGCCGAGTTCCCGCTGAATCACCTGGCAGTTCTTGCTTGGATGCACGAATTCGATCGGGTCTTCGAGGCTGATGATGTTGAGATTACGCGTTTCGTTAAGGTGATTGATCATTGCGGCGAGCGTGGTCGACTTTCCGGTACCCGTGGAACCCGTCACGAGGACCATGCCCTGGTGATAATCGCAGAAATCGCGGATGACCTCGGGAACGCCTATGCCGTCGAGCGTCGGCACTTCGCTCGGAATATACCGGAATACCGCACCGACTCCCGTGTCCTTGCGAAACAGGTTGACGCGGAAACGGCCGCCTTCCTCCCCGACGTAGGAAAAATCGAGGTCTTTGCCCGAGCCGAAACGCTCCTTCTGGGAGTCGCTCAGGATCTCCATGACGTAACTCTCGAGCTCCGTGTCCGAGAGTTCGCGGAATTTGATCGGCATCAGATCGCCGTTCATCCGGAGCATCGGCGGGACGCCGACCGCCAGGTGAACGTCGGAACAGCCCTGAGCCAGGCCCAGCTTCAGAAATGAGTCGATACGCGGCATCAGCTCATACGCCCAAACAGATTATGACTAATTGGGGGTATCGTAGGATGAATCCGGGTGTCGTACCAGTGAGGTGCCGCACATTTTTACAATTGAATAGTATTCAGCGCGTCGATCAGTTCGTCCATCGACTGCTGGCGTTTGGTCTTGTCGACCGCCATTGCCTTGCTGATGACAACGGCATAATCATCGGGGATGTCCGGATTGATTTCCTGGCAGAGCTTGGCCTTGCCCTGAACGTGCTGATACATCACCGACATGTGATCTCCGCGGCTGTATGGAGGAATGCCGGTCACCATCTCGTACATGATGACGCCGACGCTGTAGATATCCGCAGATTCATCGACTTTTTTGCCGAGGATCTGCTCTGGCGCCATGTACTTCGGTGACCCGATCACGTATCCGGTCTTGGTCAGCTGCGTATCTCCGCTGCTCGCGGCCGCGGCAACACCGAAGTCCACGATCTTCAGCAGGCCGTCGTCATTGACCAGGATGTTCGCAGGCTTGAGGTCGCGGTGAATGACGCCGGCCTGATGGGCTACTGCCATGCCGGTCGCCATGTCGAAGGAGAATCCGAGCGCTTTCTTGAAGTCCATCGGTTTGTTGTCGGGGATCTCGCCACTCAAGGTATGGGACGGGAAATACTCCATCGAAATCGCGTAGCAGCCTTGCAGGTGCAGGAAGTCATAGATTCGAATGACGTTCTTGTGCGTGATCATTCGTGAATAGCGCAACTCGTGCACGAAGCGCTTCATCATCTCCTCGTCCGATGAGACATTCGGATTCAGGAATTTGAGAATGAGTCGCTCTTCGACGACCTGGTCCTGCATCAGCAGCACGGTACCGAAAGCGCCCTTGCCGATCTTCTCGATGAACTTGTATCGCCCGTCGATGACGTCGCCCGGCTCGAGCTTCGAGATGTCCAGAATCTGCTGAGCCTGCTGTTCCCCGGCCTCTGAACTGATGAGCTTCTTGAGATCGTCGTCGTCGATGAGGAGTGTCTTGGTGTGCTCCTGCATCTTCTCTGCACGAACATTCTCTTCCAGCACGGTCGCCGAAAACTTGGCGTCGATCTCCTTGATAGCCTTGTCGACGCTGTTGATTATCATTGCATCGTCGGACTGCTTGATCTGTTGCAGCACGCCGAGCACGGTTTCCGCCTGCTTCTCGTCGGCCAGGTGTGATATGGCTTTGATCGCTTCGACCTGCAGCTCGCGTTCGGGCCGCTTGAGCATAGGCACGATGTTCGGGACCTGCTTCGGGCCACCCAGTTTTCCGAGGGCGCGGACGACGACCGTGTCGGTCTTCGCATTCTGGCCCAACATGCCGACCAGCTTCGGGACCGCTTTCGGGCTCCCGATCTGTGCGAGCGCATCGACGGCTCGCTCCCTCACCCACCAGTCCTGGTCGTCCGTCGCTTTCAACAATTGGTCGACCGCAGTTTCGTCCTTGGTGGCATTGATGATCTCGATCGCGCTGCGGCGAATGTCCTCGTCCTCATCCTGAATGAGTTGCAGTACGGAATTGATGACTTTCGGACCGCCGATGTCCCCGAGCGCGTCGCCTGCCCGCGCTCTCACCCACCAGTCGTCGTCCTTGAGCGCCTCGAGCAGGTCTTTGACCGAGTTGGCATCGCCTATTTCGTTGAGTATCTCGACGGCCGAGCGTCTGGTGTATTCCGACTCGTCTTTCAGCGCCGGCACTAGGAATCTGATTGTTTCCGGATGATTGATCTTGACGATGACGTCGACGGCCTTGTTCTGTACGTCGAGATCGGGGTCCTTTAGCAGTTTGCTGATCTTGTCGATCCTGATGTCGCCTTCTTGGTCTGCGAGAGCAGTGAGTGCTGCGGCGCGGACCAGTTTGTCGGTATCGCCGAGCTGCATTTCGAGTGCCCGGTTGATCTCTGACCTGTTGAATTTCGAGAGCAGGTTGATCAGGTGTACCTTGATAACCGGGTCCTTGCCGCCCATGCGCGCGATGAGGTCCGGAATCATGTCCTCGGTCACGATTTCCTCGATGATCGCGAAAAGCGCCCCCTTTTCCTTGGGTCCGAGCTTGTAGGCGCACTGCAGCACCTCATGAACATTCAGCGACTCCTTGTGGACCTTGAGCACCTCGATGAGTGCGGGCTTCGAGACCTCGGGATCCTCGAAGAAAGTCAATAGCTCGTTGGCATCATAGTTATTGCTGCTCGACAACGCCCAGGCGGTGCCCGAGACCACGCGTTCGCCGCCGTCGGCGAGGCCTTCCTTGTACAACTTGAGTGTCTTGTCCGAGACCTGGCTGGCGAGAATGTCAACGAACAGCATCTGATGATTTCGATCGCTCATCGCCAGCGCATCGATCGCTTTGGGAATGACCCTGGGGCCGAGTTTCTTGAGACGCTCGGTCAGCCTCTGGGCGCTGGCCGAGGAAGTGTCGCTCTCGCTGGCCAGTTGGGTGATCAGCTGATCAGCGCGGATGCCGCCGAGCAGGCCCATTATCCGATTTCCGCCACACGATGGCCGACGCCGTCGCAGGTCCGCATCCCTGCAACCGATGCCGTCACTGCATTGATTTGTAGAACATTCAAATCCGGTTTCGCTCAAGCCCAAGTCGACGTCCGCCGACCCTATCGGCGATTATGCCACAGCATCAACGGGGCAAATCCCGGGCTCGGGCCAGGCCGAATTCCGGCTCCCGACTACTTTGAGCCTCAACGCTCCGTTACAATGTGCGGCCCCGGTGCCGCGCAAAACGCGGCGTCCGCCACAGATTTTACCTAATACCTATTCGCGAAGTGTGACCTTGTCAGCAGAATCTGATCTCAGGCAGGCCATTGGTTCCACCCTCGTGCCGGGCATTGACAAGCCGATCAGCGCGGTCGGTCACGTCGTACGTGCCGAGACCACCGAATCGGGGGCGGAAGTTGATTTGCAGCTCGGCTTCCCGGCCAAGGGGCTCCGGACCGAGCTCGAGGGGCGGATTCGTGACCGGATCGGCGTCGAAACGGTCACTTTGACCGTCGACAGCAGGATCACGGCGCACGGCGTGCAGCGCAATCTGAAACCCCTGGCAAACGTCAAGAATATCGTTGCCATCGCGTCCGGCAAGGGAGGTGTCGGCAAGTCGACCACGGCTGCCAATATAGCCCTGGCGCTCACGGTAGACGGAGCGTCGGTCGGAGTGCTGGATGCGGACATCTACGGCCCGAGTCAGCCGCTGATGTTCGGGCTCTCCGGTGAGCGTCCGACCAGCACTGACGGCCAGTCGATGCAACCTCTCAGCGCATTCGGCGTACAGGTCATGTCGATAGGCTTTCTCATCGACCCGGATCAGCCGATGGTCTGGCGGGGCCCGATGGTGACCAGCGCGCTGAACCAACTGCTGAACCAGACCAACTGGGACGATCTCGACTACCTGATCGTCGATATGCCGCCCGGGACCGGCGATATCCAGCTGACGCTTTCGCAGCAGGTGCCCGTCAGCGGCGCCGTCATCGTGACCACGCCGCAGGACATCGCGCTGCTCGACGCACGCAAGGGCCTGCAGATGTTCCGCAAGGTGTCGGTACCGGTACTCGGCGTCGTGGAAAACATGAGTACGCATGTCTGCACGCAATGCGGGCACGAGGAGCCGATCTTCGGCAGCGGCGGCGGCGAGAATATGGCCGCCGACTTCGATGTGGAGCTGATCGGACAGCTGCCGCTCGACCCGAGAATCCGGCGACAGACCGACGGTGGCGAACCGAGCGTCATCGCCGAACCGGACGCGCCACATGCAGAAGCTTTCCGGCAGGCCGCGCGACGGATGGCCGCAATACTGGCAATGCAGGGTAAGGACTACAGCCACAAGTTTCCGAAAATCGTCGTCGAAGAGAGCTAGAAGTAATACGAGTGAGCATCAAGTCCGATCGCTGGATCCGGCGCATGGCCGAGGAGCACGGCATGATCGAGCCGTTCGAGCCCGGCCAGGTGAGGGAAAATCACGGAGTCCGGATCGTTTCCTACGGTACTTCGAGTTACGGATACGATGTTCGCTGTTCCGACGAGTTCAAGATTTTCACGAATATCGAGTCGGCATTCGTCGACCCGAAGTCTTTCGACGAGACCAGTTTTGTCGACAAGAAAAACGACGTCTGCATCATTCCTCCGAACTCGTTCGCACTGGCGCGGACGGTCGAGTACTTCAGAATTCCGAGGAACGTGTTGACGGTCTGTCTGGGGAAATCGACCTACGCGCGCTGCGGCATCATAGTCAACGTCACGCCCCTGGAACCGGAATGGGAAGGCCATGTAACGCTGGAATTCTCGAACACCACGCCGCTGCCCGCCAAGATATATGCGAATGAGGGGGTCGCCCAGATGTTATTTCTCGAGTCGGACGAGGAATGCGAGACGTCCTACAGGGATCGTGGCGGCAAATACCAGGGTCAACGGGGCGTCACGCTACCCAAAGCGTAGCGCTTCAGCACCGCGTAGCCGGTGGACTTGTCGCCCTCGAAGTGCTGTATGCGAACGGGCAGGAACTCAAGCTCGGGTGCGAACCAGATAATTGCGCTGCGCCTCGAACCGACCCGCTGACGCCGGTATTTGACCGTGTCGAAGCTGCCGGCCTTGGTTTCGACCGTCTCGGTGCCGAGTTTCTCGTAGGCGGCTTCGCGCAGAGCGTTGCGGTCGATATACGGATACTTTTCGGCAACTGTGCCGGCCGCCAGGTCCGCGCGGAATACAAGCTGTTCCAGCAATCGATCGACATGTTCGGACTGAATGTCGAGGTCGACAGACTGGGTCTTATAGACACTGTTTGCGACCGAATCGTCCTGATTGAAAATAATCCGGGCGTTTCTCTTGCTGCCTCTGGAATTGAACAGGTAGTGGTATTCGATCGGCCGGAATTTGTGGTCGACCTCCTCGAACCTGGTGTATTCCACGATCGGGTCACTTTTCAGCAGGCGGGCCAAACCGCGCGCCTTCGACACGGAGCGATACTCGATCCGGCCCGAGTCATCGGCCGCGGACAACGTCAATTGGTTGCTGGCTTTCAGCCCCCTGAACTTGGCGTCGTAGACCGCCGTGAATGGCGTGAGCGCCAGCGCTTGCGCAGATACGAGTGTAACGAGAAGTGAAAAAATCAGACGTCGCATTGAATCGGTTCCTCGAGTTTCACACCGTCGAGCCAGGATGCTCCGCTCCTGAACTCCAGCCGGCCGGATGCAAACAAAGCCGCAGCTTGCGGATAGATTCTGTGTTCGACAGCCTGAACGCGAGCTGAAAGGCGGCTCGGTGTGTCATCGGCGAGAACCGGTACCCGGCCTTGCAGAATCGCCGGGCCTGCGTCGAGTGCTTCGGTAACGAAGTGGACCGTGCTGCCGTGCCACTGTTCTCCGGCCTCGATGA
>JBHIDG010000074.1:0-11206 GCA_046760025.1 Woeseia sp.
TTGCTGTTGCGAATCTCGCCAGGGGGCGCATAAAACGGGCTGAAGAAATTGAAAACGGAAGGCGACTGCAGGGGTCCCTGGCCGAAAACCACAAAAACGCCGAAAAACGGATAGCGGCCGCTTCGCGATGAAGCTTCATAGGCCCGCCATAGCTGAGTGAGCCTCAATATGGGCTCCTTCAACTTGCCGTCGAGGTCCATCGGCGTATCGGGCCTGGCCTCGTCGTCCATGAGGATCGCCTGGACCACGGCGCCCAGGTCGCCGCGCACACCCGAGCCATTGTCATTGAAGACACTGGCGACGCGGTCGACGTAGCCGGGGGACGGGTTACTCGTGACGAGACGCTGAATGAGGCGGATCGATACGAACGGACCCACATTCGGGTGATTGAACACATTGTCCAGGGCATCGCTCAAATCCTGCTGGCCGCTCTGGCCCGCAGGCAGGACGACCCCGTTTAAGATCGTCTTCGCACCGGTGTCGTGGAAGTCAGGGTAGAGCTGCATCGGCACGGTCTGATTGAAGTCATTTTGTCTTGCCTGATGAAAGCTCGGCGCGCCGGCATAGTTCCATCCCGTGAAAACGTGAGCGAAGCCCTCGATGATTTCCTGCGTATAGGTCGGGATGGGCTGGTTTTGCGCATCCAACCTGAGACTGCCGTCGTTGTTCAGCTCAACCAGTCCGATCGAAAATAGCTGCATGAGCTCACGCGCATAGTTTTCGTCCGGGCGAATGTTCAGTGCCGGATTGGGCTTCTCATTGCCGAGCATGCTGAGATAGACACCCATGGCCGGATGCAGCGTCACTTCCTCGAGGAGTTGCCGGTAGTTGCCGAATGCGCTGTGCGCAAGCAGATCGTAATAGCCTGCAACCGAGTACGGCGCCTGACTCAACGCGCCCAGCTGCGACACGACCAGGATCTCGGACAGCGCGAATGCGACGCGCTGGCGCAGTTGGTCGGTGCCGTGCAGTGAGTTGCGGAACCAGATATCGACCCGGTCCACATGCAGCTGCGCCACGTTTTGTGGCCGCGGCAGGGACTGGATGTATGGCAACTGTAATGACGCTGACTTCGCCATCTGCTGGTCGAGCCAGGCGGCATGACGGATGTTGATAAGCTGCTGCGCCGCGGCCTCGGTCGCGCCGAACGTCGCCTGGTTCAGGAACTGGAACGCCTGCGCCTTAGTGATCGGCGGCGGAGGTGGCGGAGGCGGCGGGCCACCCGGCGTGGCGGAACCACCGCCGCCGCAGGCGCTCAGCAGGAAAATCCAGACAGTCACCGATGCCGGCTTTTGCCAGCGGCAATACAGTGATTTCGTGGTTCGATCCTCTCGCCGATCTGTCCGCATCGCTGGTGCCTCGTCTGGTTAACCCACGGCTGTTCTTGTGCCGGCCGGACTTTCACCGCCACGCCGTAGAAACGCCCGAACCGTCCATCAGGTTGACATCGATTCTGAGTTGCACGCCACGTTACGGCATATGACAGCAGGTCACGCAGCAGTTTTACATAACCGTCAATTCCCCGGCGGAAATGCGACCGGTCCCATGTTTTCGGGCCGGCACGGCGTGAACCGGGAGTAGAATTTCCGCAGGTAGTCCAGATCCTTTTCCTGATCACCCGTGGGCTCGTACGTACCTCCGATTCCCATCTTCTTGCTGCCGTAATCGATGAACCCCAGCACGATAGGCACTTCGGCCCCGACGGCGACCCGGTAGAAACCGGTCTTCCAGTAGGGCATCCATCTGCGCGTGCCCTCGGGCGCCAGCGCCAGGGCCAGTCGGTCGCTCTGGCGGAACCTCTCTATCAGCTCGCCGACGATGCCGGCGCCGCGGCTGCGGTCGATCGGTATCGCCCCCAGGCGTGCCAGGATTGCCCCCAACGGCCACCAGAACAGCGTGTGCTTTGCCAGAAATTTTGCCTCGAGGCCGAAAGCGATCTTCGCGACAATGAGCCAGAACCCGTCCCAGTTCGACGTGTGCGGTGCCGCGATATAGACGGCCTTGTCGAGTGCCGGCACGGAGCCCTCAATCTTCCAGCCGGAGATCCTCAATATGGCGTCGGCAATCTTGTTCAGAATCAAGAAAGGTCCTTGATCTCTACGGCGCCCGACGCGACTGCGATGCAGATGGCCGCAGTCCAGATCAAGCACCGCCCTGGCGGGCCATCGAGCAGGCTCATTTCCATACTCGCGCTCAATATTTGCGCCCGCGGATGTTTCCGAAAGACTAGCCGGATTGTTGCGACAGTACAAAAGCACCGCGGTTTTGACGACGGTGGATTCTGCTACAGTTAGCCGAAAACGGAGAGTCTGGTGAAAAAGCTGAAAACTGTCCTGGTCGTCCTCCTGGTTGCGTCGCTGCCCGCATGTACGCCGGATCGCCCACTGGTGGAGAATCGTGGCACCGATACGGACAGCTGGTGGGATAAGCTGCCGCGGCCCGAATGGAGCCGGTACGAGCGGATTGCGGTCGATGATGACTGGTTCGAGGTGTACCGGATACTGGACGGCGTCTTCGCCATCTACGAGCCGGGTCAGTTTGAAGAAGTCATTTCATTCCTGATAACCGGCGAGAACACCGCGCTGCTATTTGATACCGGCCTCGGTATCGGCGATATGCGTAGCGTGGTGGAGCGGTTGACCGATCTGGATGTCATCGTCCTCAATTCGCATAGCCACTACGACCATATTGGCGGAAACCATCAGTTCGAAACGGTTTATGCGATGGACACCGAATTCACGCGCGGCCGCGCGTTGGGTCTCCCGAATGCGGATGTGGCGGAATTCGTCGGCGAAGGCTGGATCTGGAAATCGCTTCCCGACGGATTTGCCAGGGACGAATATCACAGCCATCCATTCGCGGTCAGCAGGCACATAGCCGAAGGCGAGACAATCGATGTCGGCGGGCGGAGGCTGACAATTCTCGAAACGCCGGGCCATGCACCGGATTCGATCTGTCTGATCGACCGGGAGAACCGGATCCTGTTTACAGGGGATACATTCTATCTGGCGCCGCTTTATGCGCATCTCGACGAGTCGAATTTCGACGACTATACACAGAGCGCGGCGCGATTGGCCGGTCTCGCAGGTGAAATCGATATCGCCGTCACATCGCACAACGTGCCGGTAGTCGAGGGCGGCTACATGACAGCGCTCGGTCGGGCGTTCGCGAAGATCAAGGCGGACACGGCCGAGTATGTAATCACCGATGGCAACCGGGAGTACGAGTTCGACGGCTTCTCGATCATCGTCAGGGGCGAGTAGGGATAAGCCGAAATACCAATCCCGGCCGGCCCTGATAGGCTTCCATATGGTCGTGATGTGCCAATGATGCTTGTCGATCCGGCACACAAATGCCAAACTTGCAGGACAAAAGATCGGGATTTCATAAGAAGACACGACCCGACGCAAGAATCTTCACAAGAGGTATTGATCTTGGAAGTCCATGTCAAACAACTAGTTCCTGTATACGAGTTCGATCGCCTGGCCGCCAATTGGATTATGAAGTTTGTCGGCAATCCGCGAATTGCCCTGCGACTCTGGGACGGCCACGAGTTCTATTTCGCCGATGGCGCGCCAGTCGGTGTATTGGAGTTTCTGAATCGTTCCGCACTGCTGGACCTGCTCTTTTTCCAGTCCGTCGGCTTTGGCGAAGGCTATAGCAAAGGCAAGATCAGGATTCACGGAAACCTGCTCGATTTGTTGAACGAGGCCGCTGGCGCGGTGACCGGCAGCGGATACGGTAGTTACTACTTCGATCGTTTTCGCTCGCTGCTCAGGGCTATTCGCGGCAATACGCTGGCTCGCTCGAGAGACAACGTCCATCACCACTATGATCTCGGCAACGACTTCTACGAAATGTGGCTGGACGAGCGCATGGTTTATACCTGTGCCTACTATGACAACACCGAGGCGACCCTGGCGGAGGCGCAGTTCGCAAAGCTTGATCACGTCTGTCGCAAGCTGGATCTGAAGCCGGGGCAGCAAGTCATCGAGGCCGGTTGCGGCTGGGGTGCGCTGGCGATGCACATGGCCGAGCATTATGGCGTGAAGGTCAAGGCCTACAACAATTCCCATGAACAGGTAGCCTATGCCCGGAAAAAGGCGGCAGCCCGTGGGCTTGATGACCGTGTGGAGTTTGTCGAGGACGACTACCGTACGATTTCGGATGAGTGCGACGTATTTGTATCGATCGGTATGCTCGAGCACGTCGGGCGCAGGAATTACCACGCACTCGGCAGGTTGATCGACCGCTGCCTGAAGCGGAACGGAGTCGGGTTGATCCACTCGATCGGGCGAAGCCATCCGCGACCGGTGGATCCCTGGATCACCAAACGTATCTTCCCCGGCGGTTATGTGCCGAGTCTCGGGGAGATTACCTCAATATTCGAGCCACACAGATTCTCGGTAGTCGATGTCGAAAACCTGCGCCTGCATTACGCGCGCACATGCCGTGACTGGTTGCAGAATTTCGAGAAAGTCAGTGACCAAGTGGCGGACATGTATAACGAAGAGTTCATGCGGGCCTGGCGCTTGTATCTCGCGGGGTCGTCCGCCGCATTTCAGTCAGGTACCCTTCAGCTCTATCAGGTCCTGTTCGCACCGCACGGCAACAATGATGTTCCGTGGAGCAGGCGATATCAATATGCACCGGATACCACCAAGGGCTGATACTCGTGCAGAAGGTCGACGCAGTCATCGTTGGGGGCGGGCCGGCCGGCTCGACGTGTGCCTGGAAGCTGCGGCAGGCGGGAGTCGATCTGGTTGTCCTCGATCGTGCGGTTTTTCCCAGAACCAAACTATGCGCCGGTTGGGTTACGCCAGAGGTTATCGACGATCTCGAGCTTGACATCGATGCCTATCCGCACAGTTTCATGAGCTTCAACAAACTGCACTTTCATTTCCGATATTTCAATTTCGCGAAAAAGACGACGCAACACTCCATACGTCGTTTCGAGTTCGACGAATTCCTGCTGAAGCGCTCCGGCGCGCCCGTACGTGAGCATAGGGTAAAGAAGATCGAAAGGCGAAACGGTTCATACATCGTGGACGGTGCCTATCGCTGCAAATATCTTGTCGGCGCGGGTGGAACCCGATGTCCGGTTTACCGCGAGTTCTTTCGTGACCTGAACCCGCGGGCGAAGCTACTCCAGATTGCGACGTATGAACGGGAGTTTCCCTACGACTGGAATAACGAGGAATGCCATCTGTGGTTTTTCAGGGAGGGACTACCAGGTTATGCGTGGTATGTGCCCAAGGCAAACGGGTATATCAACGTCGGGCTCGGCGGTAAGGCGGAGAAAATCAGAACCGGCGGAGGCCACCTGAAAGATTACTGGTCCGGATTCACGAGAAAGCTCGCAGAAGAGGCACTCGTCCACGATGCGCGGTACGACCCGACCGGCTACAGCTTTTACCTGCGTGGAAGCGTCGATGTCGTGCGCACCGGAGACGCCTTCATCGTCGGCGACGCGGTGGGACTGGCTTCCGTCGATATGGGCGAGGGCATTGGACCAGCGGTTCGAAGCGCAATCCTGGCGGCGGACGCTATCGTCAATGAAAGCGAGTACGACCTGAACAAGCTCGCAAAATACAGCCTTCCCGGCTTTTTTCGAAACCGCGCCGAGCAGGCACGCATTCCCGAGATCGCAGGCCACGGCTCGGTTTCACTGCCCTGACAGGACCGATAAAGCCCGGTATCCACACTTATCTCCGAGGCCGAATCCGGAGTTTCATTGCCGGCCCGGATGTGGCATACAGGCAGGCGGGCACATACCCTAGGAGTCCGTCATGAGAGCCGCCCTGGTTGTGTTGTTTGCGCTGGGACTACCCGTACTTGCGACAGCAGACGCCGTAGTCCCGCTCGAATCCGTGCAGGATTTCGTCAATATCCGCGCCGAGCCGAGTGCGGATTCCGACGTGATCGGCAGGCTCTATCAGGGCGATAGCATGCCGCTCGTGCGGTCCATCGAAGGCTGGTACGAAATCAGAATTGAAGAGGATTTTAACGGTTTCATCAGCGCGGACTGGACGAGCGTGATCACCGAGGCCGAAGAACGAGCGCGGAAAGTCGCCGAATCCGAACCCGCCGGACCGGCGGCAGAGCCCGCCCCGGCCGAGGAACCGGAGGGAGCCGACCAAGAGACGCCGGAGGTCGGGCCCGTTAGGCAAGACCCTCCCGAGGTCCGGGAGCCGCCGGTCGAGGAATCGGAAGTCGAGGGCGGCCCCGAGGCCGATTAGCCTGCGCAGATCGTTCGAGATCGACCACGATGACCTTGCATTCCTCCATCAGTCCCTGATCCTTGTCTTCCACAGTGAGGCGGCCAGGAGCATCGAGACGACCGATGCGCCGATCCAGAAATAGATCGCGAGGTCGAAGTCGTACACGCGCACGCCGTCTTGCAAAGTCATGCCCTTGCTGATCAGTTCGGCGCTGGCGGTCTCTTGGATTGCGGCTCCCAGGTAGCTGAATACGCCGACGAAACCCATGGCTGCGCCAGTTGCGCCCCTCGGTGCGATGTCGACACCGAACAGGCCGCCGACGGAAGCGATTAGACCGCTGAGGGCGGCGCCATATACTGCGAATGCGAAGACAAGCACAATATTGTTCCTGGGACCGTAGAATATGGCGACGAGTGCGAGAAGTTCCACGATCGCGAATATCAGATTCGCAGGAGGCCTTCGGGCGTCGAAACACCTGTCGGATATATAACCGTAGGCAATGGAGCCGACGATGCCTGCGACCGTGTTAACGGCAAGGAAGAATCCGGCGTCCATGAGTGAATAGCCGCGAATTTCCTGTAGATAAAGTACGCCCCAGCTGTTGATCGCATATCGGGTAACGTACATAAGCGCACTGGCAAGGGCGACAACCCACATGGCGCTGATACCGAAAATGACTCTTTGTGTTTGCCAGGTGCTCCTTTCAATCGGCGGCTGCGGGTCGGCTCCCAGCCATTCGTTAACGGTCGGCAGTCCGATGCTCGGCGGCGAGTTTCGCATGAATGAATAGACCCATGCAGCAACCGCGATGCAGATGATGCCCGGGGCAATGTATCCATACCGCCACCCGTATGCCGCGACGATCGCGGCAATGACGTAAAACGTCAGGCCTTCGCCGATGGCGTGAGATGCGCTCCAAATGCCGTATCGGCGGCCACGTTCATGCAACCCGAACCAGTTGGTGATCGTTATAACGGCGGAAGGCGCCGCCATGCCTTGGAACCAGCCGTTGAGCGCCCACAGTGAGATTGACACCCACAGCAGCGTCGACGACCCCATGATGAGGTTGATCAACGCCGACAGGAATATGCTGGCGCTGAAAAATAATCGCGGCTTGAAGTGGTCGGAGAGAAAGCCATTGAAAAACTTGCCGGCGGCGTAACCATAGAACAACGCCGCGCCGATCATGCCGAGCTCCTCGACCGAGAAGATGTTCCCGTCGATCAGCGGTTTCTTGACGATCGACAGGCCAAGCCGGCAGGTGTAGATGAAGCCGTAGCCAAGCGTAATCGCGAGCATTACGTGGAGGCGGTGCCTCCGATACGCAGCATTGATGTCCCGGCCGGCTGCAGCGATCCCTTCTGACTGCAAAGATGTCTCCCCCGGCTGTCTGACAATAATCGGATATCGCGCTGATGACGATGTCAACCGCGGCTCCCGGCGCGCGTTGAGAGAATATCAAGGGCCAACTCATATGGATACAAGGAGAACGGATATGAGAATCAGGAAAGTTTGGGACATGGTAGTCATGCCCGTGTTGCTTATCGGCGTTGCGCTTTTCTTGGGTAGCAACGCGCTCGCCGATACAGGCGATCGCATCGAAGATCATCTTGACAAACGCGGCGATCGTATCGAGGACCGGCTCGATGACAGAGGCGACCGCATCAATGACCGTATGGACGATCGCGGCGACCGAATCGATGATCGTCTGGATCATCAAGGTGATCGGATTGACAGAAGGCTGGATCGCGCCTCGGATCGCGCTTCGGATGCCGGCAGGGACAGGCTTGCGGATCGTCTGGATAGGAAAGGCGATCGAATCGACCGTCGACTCGACCGCAAGGGCGATCGAATAGATCACCGACTGGACAAGAAGGGCGACCGCATCGATCACCGGCTTGACCGCAAGGGCGACCGCATCGACCGCCGCATGGACAGGAAAGGCCATCGCATCGACAAACGCCATGACCGTCGCGGCAAACGAATCGATCGTCGCCGGTAGAATCCTCACGGGGGTCAAATTGGGGACGGACCCCTCCGGGTCCGTCCCCTGCGCTACTCTTCTGCCTTCAGTAAATCTGTCCAGCGGCGCCGTAGCTGATCGCCCTTGTATTTCTGAACCCGGTAATCCCAGCCCGCGGTCCTTGCATTGATTTCGGCAGCCTGACTCGTGTCTGCATCGCCCTGACTCGCGGCCAGCCTTATCCAGGTGTTCTCGTCACGAACGAAGGAATCGACGGCGATCTGTAGGCCGTCGAACATCGTAAAGACAGTTTTTGTGTCGCTTTCATAGTCATCCGATGCAGAAGTTTTCGATACGTCTTCCAGGTTCAAATTGCTCACGACACCGGCAATGCCGTTGACAATACTCGGGTAACGCAGTTCGCGCCCATCCGGCATGCCCGGCAACCGGAAGTCGCTGTCCTCGGCGTTTTCCTTCTCTATCTGCACTGTCTCCCCGTCGGCGTGCGTTATCGTCACCGACCGAACGCGTGACGTGTCGATATCGAGGATCTCTGGCAACAGCCAATCGCCGCCATCGGCGGGCACGACCGGATTTTGGTCGATCAGCCAGCTTTCGGCTTTACCGGGAATGCGCGCATAGCGATATTTTCGCTGTGCCAGCTTGCCGATGATCAACGATGCCGGAGATTCGGCACCTGAAATTCGGACCTGTGTGCCTTCGCTTGTCTCGGACATGTCCTCTACACCGAGTCGCGCGTACATCTCGGAGTTGGACGTCTTTTCTTCGAGCCGCGACGCGTCGGCGAGCGCCAGCAGCAGTTTCCGCAACTTGCCCGTATCCGCCGGATAATCATCGCGCTCGGCAACGACCCATTGGCCGGAAGTGTTCCTCACCGTTATCGACTCGCCGGCCTTGGTGATTGACACCTCGTTTATACGGTTCAATTGCGCTTTCAATTTCGGGAAGAGCAACCCATTAATGGAGGTATCGCCCTGGTCTTCCGAGACGTTGATTGCAACCAGAGTCGCAATCAAAACCAGCAGTACGATTGCGAGCGCCTTTATTTGACGCGAACTCATGCGCTCTCCCGGCGCGATTTTCGCCAGACCGCGATCAGGACAAATACCGTCAGCAGTATGGGCACGAGCGCCGTGTTAATGATCTTCAGCGTCGTTCCGAGTTGCTCAATGTTCTTGTCGAGATCACGCTGCACGGCTCGCAAGTCCTTGCGTATAGCGGCCCGCTGATCGATAAAGCGATCGATTTCCGCCTGCTGTTCGGCCGTCAAGAGAATGTCGCCGGTATCCTCGCGGGAGGACTGCAATTCTCCGAGCCTTCGTTCCGTCTCCGCAAGCTCGCTTTGCAGGCGTTGCTCCGTCTCGCGGTATCGAGCCTCCGCCTCGACACGCAGTTTCTCTACCTTCGTAAATGGCCGCGAATAGGTGGCGCGGCTGCGGACGCCGATCAGATCTGCACTGCCGGCGAGGCTTTCGAGCGCGTTGACTACGAAAGCCCCATTACTGGCAAAAGCGTTGGCGATACGTTGCCCGAAAAAGTTTTGCTGTTGCACCCACAATCTATCGCTCAGGACGTCGACGTCGGCGACGACAATCAGGTTGACGGGACCGGTTGAATGCGCCAGGTGCGATGATGTGTCGGCGGCTTCATCCCGAGTCTCATCGTCCGGTGAGATGTCGGTCGTTGGCGGGCCATCCGGGAAGGCGCTCTGCACCTCGCCACTCAGCCGGGCGGCGATGACGTAGCGCTCGGCAGTCTGTATGAATCCGTTGTACAAGCTGGACGGATCCGGCAGGAAACTAAACTTCGAACTCGAAAGAATTCCCGAGGCGGTACTGGTGCTGAGGAGCGGCTCGATGGTCGTGGCGGATTCCTCGGCGACGCTAATGTGCCCGGCCGTGCCTACATTAATCGTGTTGAGATCGGCCGTGATGACGTCCTCGTTATTGAGTTGCGCTTCGGTCAAGCCCAGCAGACCGAGATGGCGCGTGGGCACGCCGCCGCGACCAACTGCAACAGGCAGTGCCAGCTGGGCATCCGCAACCACATCGGCCGTCGAGAACCTGAGACCCCAGGCCTCGAACAGGGAGGGTAGTTCGGAGCTCTGTCCCTGCGGTGGCATGCCGGGCGGCATTCCCGGGGCCGGTGCCGCCGGATCCGATTCGGCCAGGGGATCGACGAAGATCATCGCCGTGCCGCCATTCATGATGAATTGATCGATCGCGTAAAGCGCTGCGTTGCTCAGATTCTTCGGCTGTACGATCCATAGCAAGCCGACGTCGTCGTCGATCGCGTCGATCTCGGTCCCGAGACTCCGGACGTCGAATAACTGCTGGACCTGCTGGTAGATGACCCAGGGCGGGTCCATCTGCTGTGTCTGGGGGTCGAAATTGCCGCTGATCGACACTCCAGAGATCAGGCCGATCACTTTTCGTTCGGGATCTGCCAGGGTGCTGACCAGTTTCGCGACGTCGTATTCGAGAAACTGCTCCTTATCCGGCTGGAAAAAAGAGATGATTTCCTCGTTGTCGATGCTGTCGGTTCCCGCCAGGCCCATGTAGACGGGATCCGCCGTGGCCGCAACACGAATTCCCTGGAGACCGAACTGCGCCGCGCGGTCTTCATCCTCCGAAAACGGCAATGGGTCGATAACGCTGAGCTTTATGTTGCCATCGGCAGCGTGTTCAAATTCCTCGAGCATTTCGCGCACACGGTTGGCATAACCGCGAATCGACGGAATATCCTCGGTCGCTTTATCCGAGTAGTAAAAGTAGAGGTTAATCGGTTCCTCGAGGTTCTCGAGGATGCGTTGTGTTCCCTCAGACAGCGTATACAGTCGATTCTCTGTCAGGTCGACTCGCCAGCCGCTGAAGACCTGATTGCTGATGATTATCGCGGCAATAAACGCGAGCGCGAGTAGCAGGAAGCTGGATGCGCTGATGTTTCGTTGCGTTGCTGTCGTCATGATCAGTCCGCCTGTTTCCACTGCAACAGGATCGTG
>JBHIDG010000075.1:0-11125 GCA_046760025.1 Woeseia sp.
GGCAAAGCCGGCGCTAGGCGTTGGAGGGGTGTCCGGCCGACCGTTCGCGGCGTCGCGATGAACCCGGTAGACCACCCGCACGGCGGCGGCGAGGGCCGCAGCTCGGGTGGCCGGCACCCGGTCAGCCCGTGGGGCACACCAACGAAAGGATACAAGACCCGCTCGAACAAGCGCACGGACAGCATGATCGTGCGGCGTCGGAAGAAGCGTAAATAACAGTTGTGAGGATTTAAGGCATTGCCACGTTCAGTTAGAAAAGGTCCGTTCGTCGATACCCATCTGGCGAAGAAGGTATCTGAAGCGGTGAAGACCAATGACCGGCGTCCGATCAGGACCTGGTCACGCCGTTCGATGATATTACCGGACATGGTCGGATTAACGATCGCCGTACACAACGGCAGGCAACACGTGCCCGTGCTCATTTCCGAAAACATGGTTGGTCACAAGCTCGGTGAATTTGCAATCACGCGCACGTTCAGGGGTCACTCGGGTGATCGAAAGACCAAGTAACTTGAAGGACTAAGGCAGTCATGCAGGTAGCAGCAACATTACGGTATGCACGCGTTTCGCCACAGAAATGTCGGCTGATGGCGGATGCGATCCGCGGCAAGACCGTCGACGAGGCGTTGAAGACACTGAGTTTTACCCCCAAGAAGAGTGGCCGCATCGTCAAGAAGTTGCTCGAGTCGGCAATTGCGAATGCGGAGCACAATCACGGTGCTGATATTGATGAACTGAAGGTGTCGGTCGTCCACGTCGATGATGCGCCGAATTTTCGGCGTTACCGGGCGCGGGCGAAGGGTCGTGGCGCCAGGATCATCAAGCGAAACAGTCACATCACGATTCGCGTAGGCGACGAGTAAAGAAAATATTATGGGTCAAAAAGTACATCCAACCGGCATTCGACTGGGAATTGTGAAGGATTGGTCGTCCAAGTGGTACGCAGACTCTCAAACCTTTCCCCAGTACGTGCGCACCGATCACGAGCTACGCGTCTTTATCAAGAACAAGCTGAGAGATGCGTCAGTTAGCCGTATTACGATCGAGCGTCCGGCGAAGAAGGCGAACATCACGATCTTAACGGCGCGGCCGGGAATCGTGATCGGTAAGAAAGGCGAGGACATCGAGAAGTTGCGGGCCGAAGTCGCCGGCATGATCGATATGAAAATCCAGGACGTGCGCATCAACATCAGCGAAGTCAGAAAGCCGGAACTCGACGCGCAACTGGTTGCCGAAGGCATTGCACAACAGCTGGAGCGGCGCGTGATGTTTCGGCGGGCGATGAAACGGGCCGTGACGAACACAATGCGCGTGGGTGCCGAGGGTATCAAGGTCAAGGTGAGCGGTCGTTTGAACGGCGCCGAAATCGCGCGCTCGGAGTGGTATCGCGAAGGCCGCGTGCCCCTGCACACGCTTCGTGCGGATATCGACTACGGCCTCGCCGAAGCGTACACGACCTATGGTGTCATCGGCGTAAAAGTCTGGATCTTCAAGGGCGAGGTATTCGACATGCCCGATGCCCAGGCGGCCGAGCCTCAGGACGCGGCGGGCGGCACGCGCTGAGGGTATCGAACCATGTTACAGCCAAAACGGACCAAATTCCGCAAGCAGATGAAGGGCCGAAACCGCGGCCTCGCGCAACGCGGCAGTGCCGTGTCTTTCGGCGAATACGGTCTTAAAGCCACCGGCCGTGGCCGCCTGACGGCGCGCCAGATAGAGGCTGCCCGTCGTGCGATGACCCGCTATGTCAAGCGTGGCGGCAAAATCTGGATTCGCGTATTCCCGGACAAACCGATTACGAAAAAACCCCTCGAGGTTCGTCAGGGTAAGGGTAAGGGCAACGTGGAGTATTGGGTGTGCCAGATTCAGCCCGGTCGTGTTCTTTATGAAATGGAAGGGGTCTCTGAAGAAGTCGCCCGGGAGGCCTTTCGCCTGGCGGCAGCCAAGCTTCCGTTTTCCACGACATTCGTGACGCGGCAGGTGATGTGATGAAGGCCGGCGATCTCAAGTCCAAGTCAATAGCAGAACTCAACGAGGAACTGCTGGCGCTTCGCAAGGAACAATTCAACCTGCGCATGCAGCAGGCGACCGGTCAGCTGTCGCGTCCGCATGAGCATAAGCGCGCACGAAAAAAGATTGCTCGTGTCAAGACGGTCATCCATGAACTCGAGCAGTTGCAGCAGGATCAGGCAGGTGGAAGCAAATGAGCGAAGAAACGAACATGGCTGGCACAAAGGGCCGGCGCACTGTAAACGGGCGCGTAGTCGGCGACAAAATGGACAAGACCGTCTCTGTCGCCGTCGATCGTCTCATCATGCACCCGGTATACGGTAAATACATTCGTCGTACGACGAAAGTTCTCGCGCACGATGAGAATAACGATTGTAAATCCGGTGATCGTGTGACGATCAGCGAGTGCCGACCAGCTTCCAAGCACAAGGCCTGGCAGGTTGTCGATGTCGTTGAGCGGGCGCCCGGCAACTAAGAATTAACATTGATTTTTTGGAATGCAGCCATGATTCAGATGCAAACGGTTCTGGACGTCGCCGATAATTCGGGCGCAAGACGAATTCAATGCATCAAGGTGCTTGGCGGCTCAAAGCGCCGCTACGCGGCTGTTGGCGACGTGATCAAAGTCAGCGTGAAAGACGCCATTCCCCGGGGAAAGGTGAAAAAAGGCGAAATATACAACGCCGTTGTAGTCCGTACACGCAAGGGTGTTCGCCGCAAGGATGGCTCGTTGATTCGATTCGATGGCAATGCGGCGGTCCTGCTGAATGCGCGTCTCGAGCCGATCGGTACTCGAATATTCGGTCCGGTAACGCGCGAGCTCAGGACGAACCGCTTTATGAAGATTATTTCGCTCGCACCGGAAGTGCTATGAACAAGATACGTAAGGGCGACGAAGTCATCGTGATCGCCGGCAAGGACAAGGGCCGGCGCGGCACCGTGTTGCAGATCATAGACGATGACCGTGTACTCGTCGAGGGCATCAACATTGCAAAAAAGCATACGAAGCCGAATCCCAACCTCGGTATCGAAGGCGGGATTCTGGATCGTGAGATGCCGCTTGCCATCTCCAACGTGTTGGTATTCAACCCGAAAACCAAGAAAGGCGATCGAGTGAGGATTCGCGTATCAGTCGATGGCAAGACGAAAGCGAGGATTTTCAAGTCCAGCGGCGAAGCCGTGGATATCTGATGGGTTTTGAAATGTCGAGATTGCAGCAAAAGTTCAATACGGAGTTGCGTGGCGAGCTTCAGCAGAAGCTTGGCCTGAGCAATCCCTTGCAGGTGCCGCGCATCGCAAAGATCACGCTGAACATGGGTGTAGGCGAGGCCGTGGCCGACAAAAAAGTGCTCGAAAACGCCATAGCCGACATGACAAGAATTGCCGGGCAGAAGCCGGTCATCACGCTTGCGAGGAAATCCGTCGCGGCCTACAAGATTCGAGATGGTTATCCGATCGGTTGCAAGGTGACGTTACGGCGCGAGCGAATGTACGAATTTCTGGACAGGCTCGTCAACATCGCGATTCCGCGGACACGGGATTTTCGCGGCCTGAGTTCCAGGTCGTTCGACCGCCAGGGAAATTACAGCCTGGGCGTTTCCGAGCAGATCGTTTTTCCGGAGATTGACTACGACCATATCGATGCAATCCGTGGAATGGATATCACAATTACGACGACGGCCCGAACTGCGGAAGAAGGTCGGGTTCTTTTGGAAGCATTTAACTTTCCATTCAAGAGATAAGAAGTATGGCAAAGAAATCGATGATCGAGCGCGAGCTGAAGCGGGTAAAACTCGTAAAGCGTTATGCCGCGAAGCGTGCTGCACTCAAGGAAGTCATACGCAGTGCGAAATCAAGTGACGAGGAACGGATATTGGCGCAGGCAAAGCTCAATGCGATGCCGCGCGATGCCAGTCCGACGCGCTTGCGCAGTCGCTGCGCCATCACCGGTCGGCCACATGGTGTTTACAAGAAATTCGGCTTGGGCAGAAACAAGCTGCGGGAAGCGGCAATGAAGGGCGAGATTCCCGGTTTGACGAAGGCCAGCTGGTAGGCGGAGACAGAATATGAGTATGACCGACCCGATCGCCGACATGCTGACCCGTATCCGCAACGGCCAGAAAGCTCGAAAGGTGAGCGTTGCCATACCGTCGTCGAAGGTGAAAGTCGCCGTCGCGAAAGTGCTGAAGGAAGAAGGTTATATCACCGACTACTCCACGGAGGGCGAAGGTGCGAAAGCCGCGCTCAGGGTAGAGCTGAAGTATGTTGAAGGTGTTCCCGTGATCGAGCGGGTGCGACGGGTCAGTAAGCCCGGCCTTCGCGTATATCGTGGCACAGACGACCTACCGAAGGTACTTGGCGGTCTCGGTGTCGCGATCGTGTCGACTTCCGCCGGCGTCATGAGTGACAGGCAGGCGAGGGAACAGGGCATTGGTGGTGAGGTCCTCTGCATCGTTTCATAGTGCAGGGGGCATCGAGGGTAGAGTCTGTGTCGAGAGTTGCAAAAGAACCTGTTGAATTGCCGCAGGGCGTCGAGTTCTCCTTGAGCGGAACGACGGTCACCGTGAATGGTGTCAATGGTTCGCTTTCCTTGGAGCTGAATTCGGAGGTCGAGCTCAGACAGGAAGACAGCAAAGTGACGGTGAACCCGCGCTCCGGCTCGCGCTTTGCCACCGCTATGTCCGGTACAACCCGTGCGCTCCTGGCAAACATGGTCAGAGGTGTAACCGAAGGATTCGAGAAGAAGCTGGAATTGGTTGGCATCGGATATCGCGCACAGTCACAGGGCAAGATGCTCAACCTGACTCTCGGCTTCTCGCACCCTGTCAATTTCGAGGTACCCGAGGGCATAACGATCGAGACACCGACCCAGACCGAAATAGTCGTGAAGGGCAATGACAAGCAGTTGGTCGGTCAGGTGGCCGCTGAGATACGTCGCTTCCGTCCGCCGGAGCCATACAAGGGCAAGGGCGTGCGCTACTCGGGTGAACGAGTACATATCAAGGAAGCGAAGAAGAAATAGTCGGATCAGCGAACAGGCAAATATGAAACTGGACAAGAAACAAAGTCGTCTGCGTCGAGCCCGCAAGAGCCGCGCGAAGATTGCAGAGCTGGCGGTGAACCGCTTGAGCGTTCATCGCACGCCGCGCCATATCTATGCGCAAATCATCGCCCCGGACGGCGGAACGGTACTGGCGTCGGCGTCCACGCTCGAAAAAGACGTACGTAAGGGCACCAAGGGAACGGGAAATGTGGCGGCGGCAGCGATCGTTGGTGCGCGCATTGCCGAGAAGGCGAAGGCCGCCCGTATAGATACCGTGGCTTTTGACCGTTCCGGTTTTAGTTATCACGGTCGCGTCAAAGCGCTTGCAGAGGCAGCCCGCGAAGCGGGATTGAAGTTTTAGTTATGGCAAGAATCGAACAAACACAGAATACCGACGACCTCCTGGAGAAACTCGTCACGGTGAATCGCGTCGCCAAAGTGGTCAAGGGCGGGCGTCAGTTCGGCTTTACCGCGCTGACGGTCGTCGGTGATGGCAATGGACGGGTCGGCTTTGGGTATGGCAAGGCACGGGAAGTCCCGGTTGCCATTCAGAAAGCAATGCAGTCGGCGCGCAAGAATTTGATCAAGGTAAACCTGACCAACGAAACCCTTCAATACGCGAAGAAGGGACGTCACGGCGCGACGCGAGTTTACATGCAGCCGGCCTCGGAAGGGACGGGCATCATCGCCGGTGGCGCAATGCGTGCGGTGTTCGAGTGCGCGGGCGTCAGAAATGTACTTGCCAAGAGTTACGGATCACGTAATCCGATCAATGTTGTTCGCGCGACGATTGGCGCGCTTTCGGAAATTCATTCACCGAAAGAAATCGCGACCAAGCGCGGCAAGAAAATCAAGGAAATTCTGGCCTGATTGCCTGGAGTATTACGGAACGCGATGATGGCGAAGCCAAAACAGCTAAAAGTGACGCTCTTGAAAAGCCGCTTCGGGCGCCTGAAGAGCCACAAGGCATGTGTCGCGGGGCTCGGTCTGAGAAAAATCCGTCACAGCGTCGTCGTTGCCGATACGCCGGAGAACCGCGGCATGATCGCCAAAGTTTCGTACCTGGTTGCTGTTGAGGAAGTCTGACATGAGGCTTAATACACTATCGCCTGCCAAGGGCTCGAAAAAGGCCGCAAAGCGGCCCGGACGCGGCATCTCGGCCGGCCAGGGCAAGACCTGCGGCCGTGGCCAGAAGGGCCAACTATCCCGTTCGGGCGGCTACCACAAAGTCGGTTTCGAAGGAGGTCAGATGCCGCTGCAACGCCGCTTGCCGAAGGTCGGATTCAATTCACGCATGGCGCGATTTACGGCCGAGCTTCGCTTGCACGAGCTGGCGATTCCCGATGACGAGGTGATCGACATCAAGTGCCTGAAGAAGGCGCGGCTTGTTCCAGAACATGCGAGCAAAGTGAAAGTCATCTTGTCCGGCAAGCTCGAGAAAGCTGTGAAGCTCAAAGGCCTCGCCGTAACCGGAGGCGCCCGGGCGGCAATCGAGGCAGCCGGCGGCAGCATTGAAGACTGAGTAAGGAGAAAGAGGCAGGAATGGCGAAGAAGCCGAAACAAAATCCGGCAGACGCAGCGAAAGCCGCAAGCAAACTGGGCGAGCTGAAAAGTCGCATCATGTTTCTCGTGGGCGCGTTGATTGTCTTCAGGGCCGGTACATTTATTCCTGTTCCGGGAGTCGATCCCGCAGCGCTTGCTGCGTTCTTCGATCAGCAGGCAGGAAACATCCTCGGCCTGTTCAACCTGTTTTCGGGGGGTGCATTGTCACGCTTCGGGATTTTCGCGCTCGGAATCATGCCTTACATCTCGTCCTCGATCATCATGCAGATGGCCAGCATGATCGTGCCGACGCTGCAGCAGTTGCGCAAAGAGGGTGAGTCCGGCAGGCGCAAGATTACCCAGTACACGCGTTACGGAACCGTTGCCCTGTCGCTTTTTCAGTCGATCGCCGCGGCGACCTGGCTGCAGAGTCAGCCCGGCGTCGTCGTCAACCCGGGCCCAGGCTTCCTGATCACAGCGTGTATCACGCTCGTCACCGGAACCATGTTCCTGATGTGGCTCGGTGAGCAAATCACCGAACGCGGCGTCGGCAACGGTATATCTATGATTATTCTCGCAGGCATCGTTGCCGGCGTGCCGGCGGCCGTAGCGGGAACGGCCGAGCTGGTGCGTAACGGCGAGATGTCGCCGGCAACTGCGACGCTGATGCTGATCGGTGCTATCGCAGTCACGACCTTCGTCGTATTCATGGAGCGGGCGCAGCGCCGCATAACGGTCAACTATGCGAGACGACAACAAGGCCGACGCCTGTACGCTGCACAGAGCACGCACCTGCCGTTCAAGATAAACATGTCAGGCGTTATTCCCCCGATTTTCGCCTCGAGTATACTGTTGTTCCCCGCGACAATCGCTCAGTTTTTCGGCCAGGCAGCCCAACCGAACGCCGTTCAGCGGGCCTTACAGACTATTGGCGCCAATCTCGGTCCGGGGCAGCCGATTTATGTGCTGCTGTATGGCGCGCTGATCATTTTCTTCTGCTTCTTCTATACCGCCCTGGTCTTCAATTCGAAAGACACTGCGGACAACTTGAAGCGGTCTGGCGCTTTCGTGCCAGGCATAAGACCGGGTGCACAGACGGCCGAATACATTGACAGAGTGTTGACAAGGCTGACGTTCTGGGGCGCCATCTATATCGCCGGCGTCTGTCTGTTGCCGGAACTCGTCAGAATGTTTTATCCCAGCGTACCGTTCAGTTTCGGCGGAACCTCCCTGCTGATTCTTGTGGTCGTTACGATGGACTTCATGTCCCAGATGCAGGCTCACGCGATGAGCCATCAATATGAAGGCATGATGCAAAAAGCCAACCTTCGTCACTACGGACGGAGCGGGGTCGTTCGTTGAAGCTGTTGGCAAATTTTGGAGAGCGCTCATGAAAGTACGAGCATCAGTCAAGAAAATGTGCAGGAACTGCAAGGTCATTCGCCGCAATGGCGTCGTGCGGGTGATCTGCACCGACGCGCGCCATAAGCAGCGTCAGGGCTAACTACGGGAAAATCAAGTGGCACGTATAGCAGGCATAAACATTCCGCTAAACAAGCACGTCGTGATTTCATTGACGTCGATTTACGGTATCGGGCAATCACGCGCACGGCAGATCTGTGATGCTGCGGGCGTAGCCCCGGAATCACAGGTCAAGGACCTGGCGGAACCGGAGGTCGCCAAGCTCAGGACTGCCGTCGAAAATTTCGTTGTCGAAGGCGACCTTCGACGTGAGGTCTCGATGAATGTCAAACGCCTGATGGACCTCGGCTGCTACCGCGGTATCCGCCACAGGCGTGGATTACCGCTACGCGGACAGCGGACTCGAACCAACGCGCGCACTCGCAAAGGGCCACGGCGGCCGATCAAGCGATAAGCGCAAAACCGGAACGAAAAATGGCAGACACACCAAAACGCAGGAAGGTCAAGAAGCACGTCATAGATGCGGTCGCGCATATTCATGCGTCTTTCAACAACACGATTATCACGATCACCGATCGGCAGGGTAACGCCCTGTCGTGGGCGACTGCAGGTGGTTGTGGTTTTCGCGGATCACGAAAATCAACGCCGTTCGCAGCACAGGTTGCGTCGGAGAAGGCCGGCCGTGCAGCGCAGGATTGCGGCGTGAAAAACATGGACGTGCGGGTGCGAGGACCGGGCCCCGGCCGAGAATCGGCCGTTCGTGCCCTGAACGCCCTGGGATTTCGTATTCAACACATTGAGGACGTGACGCCGATTCCGCACAACGGCTGTCGTCCGCCGAAGCGCCGCCGTGTTTAGCGGCCCAACGCCGTCGTGTTTATCGATGTACCTGCATCGCGTATAGAGATTAAATAATGGCAAGATATCTTGGACCAAAATGCAAACTGTCCCGCCGGGAAAGCACTGACCTGTTTTTGAAGAGTGGCGTCAGGCCGCTCGAGTCGAAGTGCAAGCTGGAGGTGCCTCCAGGAGGTGCCGCCCAGCGGCGCCCGCGCCTGTCCGACTACGGCCTGCAACTCAGGGAGAAGCAGAAGCTTCGCCGCATGTACGGTGTTCTCGAGCGGCAGTTTCGTAATTACTACAAGAGAGCTGCCCAACTCAAAGGCTCGACGGGTGAAAACCTGTTGCGACTCCTGGAGGGACGGCTCGATAATGTCGTCTACCGAATGGGCTTTGCTGCGACACGTGCCGAGGCTCGTCAGCTTGTCAGCCACAAGGGCATCGAGGTCAACGGCGAAATCGTCAACATTCCTTCGGCTCAGGTCAATGCCGGCGACTCTGTCGGCGTCCGCGAAAAGGCCAGAAAACAACTTCGCATCAAGAATGCTTTGGAAATCGCGAGCCAGGTCGGCTTGCCGGACTGGGTGGATGTTGATGCGAAAAAGATGGCAGGTGTACTAAAAACGCTGCCGGATCGGGAAGACATTCTCCCCGACATCAACGAAAACCTAGTCGTCGAGCTGTACTCGAAATAGTTAGGAGGGTATTTACCCATGCAGGAATCTGTACATGAATTTCTGAAACCGCGTGTCGTAAAAGTCTCGCCGGTCAACAACTTGCACGCAAAGGTTACGATCGAACCGTTTGAGCGCGGTTACGGCCATACGCTCGGTAATGCGCTTCGGCGTATCCTGCTTTCTTCCATGCCGGGCGCGGCGATCGTCGAAGCCGAGATCGACGGCGTGTTGCATGAGTACACAAGCATTGAAGGCGTGCAGGAAGATGTCGTCGACATTCTCCTGAACCTCAAGCAGGTTGCCGTGCGAATGCATACGCGTGAGACGGCGGAACTTCGGATTTCCAAGAAAGGACCCGGACCCGTAACGGGTGCTGACATTCAGCTCGACCATGACGTAGAGATCATGAATCCCGATATGGTCATTGCCAACCTGACCAAGGAAGGTGAACTGAACATGGTGCTCAAGGTCGCACGCGGGCGCGGGTACCGGCCGGCGACTCAGCGCCCGGCATTCGAGGAGCAGTCCGGGCCGATTGGCCGCCTGCAACTCGACGCATCGTTCAGCCCGGTTCATCGCGTCACTTACAATGTCGAAGCGGCGCGTGTCGAACAACGTACCGACCTCGACAAACTGATCATCGATATCGAGACGAATGGCACCATCGACCCGGAAGAGGCCATTCGCCGCGCCGGCAGCATCCTGAAGGACCAGTTATCGGTATTCGTCGATCTGCAGGGTCAGGAAGAGGGTGCCGGCCAGATGGCAGAGAATCAGATCGATCCGATTCTGCTGCGACCCGTCGACGAACTAGAGCTGACCGTCCGTTCCGCAAACTGTCTCAAGGCGGAGAACATCATGTACATCGGTGACCTCGTGCAGCGTACCGAGGTGGAGCTTCTGCGAACACCGAATCTCGGCAAAAAGTCACTCACCGAAATCAAGGAAGTTCTGGAAGGTCATGGCCTTGGACTGGGCATGCGGTTAGAAAACTGGCCGCCAGCGAGCCTGCGTCCGGAGCATGAGCTGGCCATATAGGAAAAGGTAAACACCATGCGCCACAGGAAATCCGGCCGAAGACTGGGCCGCAACAGCTCACATCGCAAAGCCATGTTTCGCAACATGGCCGCTTCGATGCTGCGCCACGAAACGATCAAAACGACTTTGCCCAGGGCCAAGGAGTTGCGCCGGGTAGTGGAGCCGCTGATCACTCTGGCCAAGGAAGACGGTGTTGCGAATCGCCGCCTGGCGTTCGACCGACTTCGCGACAAGGAAGCCGTCGGCAAGCTATTCAAGGATGTGGGGCCCAGGTTCAAAGACCGCCCCGGTGGTTATCTGCGCATCCTGAAGATCGGGCCGCGGCCGGGCGATGCAGCACCGATGGCTATCGTACAGCTGGTAGACGGGCCCGCCGGCGAGGCTGCAGCCGAAGATTGGATCAAGACAAGGGGCGGCGATTACCCCTTTTGACATCGCATCTCGTTTTGGGTGCCCGTGACAGGACATACTCGACCTGGCAATGCAGGGTTGCCGCTGGTGCGACGATCTTGTACTGAAGCGTATCGCCAACCCATGCGAGATCCGACACGAC
>JBHIDG010000076.1:0-10950 GCA_046760025.1 Woeseia sp.
GGGGTTCTCGGCATGCAGGCGTTCGATGTTCGGTCTGATCGCTCGCGGGTCGATCAGGCGCCCGTCGATCCAGATGTCGTTGGTGTCGGTGATGCTTATGAGGATGTTTGCATCGTCGGTTGTTTGCGCTGTGTCGGCTTCGGGCTGGTCCACGTCGATACCGGTTTCCTTGATGAATGAGGCGGTGACGATGAAAAAGATCAGCATGATGAAGACCACGTCCAGCATAGGCGTCAGGTTGATCTCGTTATCGTTGTCCTTGTCGTCATAGATGTGGTCCCTGAGCGTGTCGGCTCGCGGCATGGCGCTGCCCTCCTCATGAGAGGGGGCGGGCCCGGCATCTGCCCGGCGGGACAAACGGCAGGCAGGGCCCTCCCCCAATATATCGATGACTTCAGTTGAATGCCTATTCCTCGATCTCGAATGTGAAGAGCTTTCTCAATCCCCTGGCTCCATAGGTAACACCGTCGATGGTTCTTGGTTTGTACCGGCAGCGATAGGCGGCATTGATGGCCGCCTTGTTGAAGATCCTGTTGGTCGACTCGAGCACGACCACGTTATCCACGGTTCCCAGTTCCGTGACGTCGAACTGGACCAGCACCGTTCCCTCGAGCCCCCTTGCCGCGGCTGCCGCCGGGTACTGCGGCTTGACGTTGAACATGTTGATGAGGGGATTGTCGCTGACGCCGATGGACTTGAATGCCGGCCGTCCGTTCGGCGGTGCGGGCGCAGGCAACGGTATGTGCACGCCGATTTGTTCATTGCCGGGCGGGCCGACGGGCGTCGATGGCGGCGGCATCGGCGGGTCGATGCGCTCGGGCGGCCTCGGCTCTACCGGCGAGTCCGGCGGCTCGGGCGGATCGATGAAGTCCAGGTCGTGTCGGACCCTGGGCTCGGTGAGAATTTCTTCGCCGGTGGCGATCAGAAATTGCATGGCATACAGCAAGGCCGTAGTGACGGCCAGGCCCGCCGTGGCCGATGACAAGAAGCGTGTGATCATGGTTCGTACCCCGTTGCTGACTCGTTGACGGTCGCCCGCCCAGATACCTGTATCTACGAGGTATAGTTTACATACCTTGAACGGAAAGGTATAGATTGACATACCTTGCCGTTCAAGGTATAGTGCTCAGATCGATCGCCGGAGACCGGATATCCCATGGGCCAGACCAATCCCCCCTTCATGAGCGGCGTCCCCGAGCTCCTGCTGCTCAGGCTGCTGGCGCAGCGGGAGATGTACGGTTACGAGCTGGTCAAATCGATCCGGCTGGTCACCGGCGAGGCCATTTCACTTGGCGAAGGCGTGATCTACCCCGTGCTGCACGGCCTCGAGCGAAACGGCTCCCTGAAGGCAAGAAGAAAAGCCGTCAGGGGCCGCACGCGGGTCTACTACTCGCTAACCGCCAAGGGCAGAAGGCGACTCGAGCACCTCGAGCAGGACTGGAACAGGATACAGTCCGGTATCAATGCGTCACTGGATGCCCCGAGCCATGCCTGATACGAACTTCGAGGCGCTGCGCGATCGCCTGCTCCGCTCGGGCGTGTCACCGCGGCATGTCGTTCGGGCGGTCTCGGAACTGCGAGATCATTGCGAGGATCTCGAAATCGAAGCCGTCAGTCATGGGCTGAATCGAGATGATGCAAGGTCGCAGGCAAGTGAAAGGATCGGGGCGATCGAGTCGATCACGCAACAATACTCGAGCCGACCGGAACTGAAGTGCTGGATGTTCCGGCACCCGCAATGGGCCCGGCTGATTCTTCCGGTCGCATACCTGGTCATGCTGCCGGCCGTACCGATCTATGCAGCGGTATCCAACGCACCCGCGATCGCGAAATGGTGTGCGTGCCTGTTGCTCAGCGCATTCATAACTGCGACGATGCTGCTGGTCATGCAGCTCACCATCACGATCACCTGATTGCAGGATCGGCGGTCGGGCGGTAGCGTTGCCGTATGTCGAACGTCCCCGGAGTCGACATGCGCATTTTCAATTATGCGGTCGCGGCCGCTTTCTTCGCGATGGCCGGATTACAGTTCAACGATCCGGATCCCGTCTACTGGGTTGCGGTCTACGGGGGCACGGGACTGGTCGCGCTGGGCAAGGGGCTGCGCCATTACAGCGAGTTCTGGGCGGCGATCGTCATCGGCGCTATCATTTCGGGCATGATCATTGCGTTTCCGGGCGTGGTGAATTTCTTCGAGCACGGCGAATTCAGGGAGCTCTATGAGTCGATGACGTCATCGAAAGCCTATGTGGAATCGACCCGCGAGTTCGCCGGCCTGCTGCTCGCCTTGATCGTCCTCACCAGTTACATAAGGCGCTAGAAGCTTCGGTGGGCGCTGGCCGCCCGATTTGCTGTACAGTCTGCACACCCGACGAGCCAGCGGAATCCCCGATGCAAGAGCGCGCCACACAGAACTCCGTTATCGGCCGAGTTGCCCGGTTCCTCGGACTCAGGCGGGGCGAACTGGTCGCCGTCGCGTGGTCGTTCGTGTATTTCTTTTCGCTGCTGTCGGCCTATTACATGTTGCGCTCGATCCGCGAGGCGATGGCGATCGTCAGCGGCGTGCAGAACATTCCCTGGCTCTTTACCGGCACTTTCTTCGGAATGATGCTTGCGACAGTCGTATTCGGCTGGGTGACCTCGCGGTATTCGCGCAAACAGTTTCTTCCCTGGATCTATTACTTTTTCATACTGAACATCCTCATATTCTTTGCCGCTTTTACCTACACGCAGAGAAACGATCTGGAGATGGTCTGGATCGCGCGGGCGTTTTTCGTCTGGCTCAGTGTCTTTAATTACTTCGTCGTATCGGTGTTCTGGAGCTTCATGGCCGATATCTATACCAAGGAACAGGGCCGGCGCCTGTTCGGCATCATCTCGGCCGGCGGCAGCGCCGGCGCGATACTCGGCCCGCTGATGACCGGCGCGCTGGTGATCCCTCTCGGGTTCCAGAATCTGTTGCCGCTGTCGGCGTTTCTGCTGATGTTTTCCATCTACTGCGTCGCCCAGCTTCGCCGCTGGGCCGAACAGGAGTCCGCCGAAACACATGAAGCGCCGCTGGATGCATCCAAGCCGATCGGGGGCGGCGCGCTGGCCGGTATCCGGCAGGTCGCGACATCGCCGTTTCTCGCGGCGATCGCGGTCGGCGGCGCCTTTGCCAGCCTGATGGGTACGGCTATTTACATCTACATGGCGCAACTGGTCGGTGAGAATTTCGCAACCACGGACGAGCAGACGCGAGTATTTGCCCTGCTCGATGCGTCGACCAACGTGCTTTCCCTGATCGGCCAGCTGATTATCGTCAAGCAGGTGGTACAGAGGTTCGGGATAGGCGTGTCGCTGGCGATCCTGCCGATCGTCTCGGTCATCGGTTTCGCGATCCTGGCGGCCAATCCCGTATTCATCGTGATCGCGGCATTGCAGGTTGCGCGCCGCTCGCTGGCTTTCGGGCTGGCGAAACCGACCAGCGATATGCTCTACACGGTGGTCTCGCCGGAGGAGAAATACAAGGCGAAAAATTTCGTCGAGACGGCCCTGTACCGTGGCGGGGACCTGGTCGGTTCCTGGGTGGTCAGAATGATGGGCGGGCTCGGACTCGGCGGCATATCGCTGGTCTGTGTGCCGCTTGCGGCGATCTGGACCGCCATCGCGTTCTGGCTCGGCAAGGACTACCGGCGACGCGACAGGGCGATATCGGAGGGATTGGCCGTCTGAGCAGCAACTGGACAAGAAGAAATACCATTCGACTCGGCGCGGCGTTTGCCGTCGCACCATGGTTGTCATTTGCGAGGAACGAGAAAATGCGGACCCGCCCGATTCCTGCGTCCGGTGAGGCGCTTCCCGTTATCGGACTCGGCACCTACCGCGTGTTCGACGTCCCGCGCACGCCTGCGAACATCGCATCACGACGCGAGATCGTCGAGCTGATGGTCGAAGAAGGCGCGAGCCTGATCGACTCGTCACCGATGTACGACCGTGCCGAGGATATGATCGGCGACGTCATTGGCTCCGGCAAGCTACGTGACAAACTGTTTCTGGCGACCAAGGTCTGGACCAACGGCCGGGCGGCCGGCAAACGGCAGATGCGGGCGTCCGGCGAGCGCATGAACGCCGGCGTTATCGATCTGATGCAGGTTCACAACCTGCGTGATACTCAGGCACATCTTGCAACCATCCGGGGCTGGCAGGCCGAGGGACGCATCCGGTACAACGGCGTCACGCATTACCACGAAGCGGCGCTGGACGATCTCGAAGAAGCGATGAAAGAGCACGAGCCCGACTTTATTCAGATCAACTATTCGCTGGCGGAACGCGCCGCAGACCAGCGCGTGCTGCCGCTTGCCACCGACCTCGGCATCGCCGTGCTGGTCAACCGGCCCTTCGTCCAGGGCCGCCTGTTCCGTGCCGTCGCAGAGCGGCAGTTACCGGACTGGGCGGGCGAGTTTGCCGCAAGCTGGGGCCAGTTCTTTTTGAAATTCATCGTGAGTCATCCGGCGGTCACCTGCGTCATTCCGGCGACCGGCAAGGTGCGTCACATGGCGGACAACCTCGGCGCGGGCTTCGGTCCGTTGCCGGACACGGAGACCCGGCATCGCATGGTCAGATTCTTCGGTGAACTCTAGCCTGCCCAGACGGCTGGGCGCGATCGCCTACGACAGCCTGCTGGTCTTCGCCCTGATGTTCCTGGCGAGCTTGCCGTTCGTTGCGGTGCGCGGCGGTGAGCCTGTCGAAGCCGGCGATCCGGTCTATCGGCTGGTCATGCTTGCCGTCGCCTACGTTTTTTTTACGGCGTTCTGGGTGCGGGCCGGCCGGACGCTCGGGATGCAATCCTGGGGGCTTCGCCTGGAGACGAACGGCGGCGACAAACCCGGCCTGACCCGCGCAAGCCTTCGTTTCGTAGCGGCGATGCTCTCGTGGCTGCCGGCCGGACTCGGCTTCTGGTGGCAGCTATGGGACAAAGAGGGTCTCTGCTGGCACGACCGCTTGTCGCGCACCCGCCTCAGGTTCTACCCGCAACACCCGCCGGCACCCGCCTCATCGGAGCCGGTCCAACGCAAACACCGTGACGGCGAGTAAGGCCAGCGGCGGCAACCAGGCTACCAGCGCCGGATTCAAGTCGTAGATCTGTCCCGAGTTGGCGATCATTTCACTGGCGAGATAGTAAGCGAGCCCGATCAGCACGCCGATCAGGAGCCTGGCGCCGGCGCCCGCCGAACGCAGGGTACCGAATACGAACGCCAGTGCCAGCACCGGCATAATCACGGCGGTGACCGTCGAGGAAGCTCTCGACCAGAGTTCCGTTTCGTACTGCCCGGAGGAAAGGTTGTTTTTCTTCAGGTAGCGGATATAACTCAGCAATCCTTTCGCCGACAGGCTGACCGGCTTGACCAGCGTGATTCCCAACAGATCGCCGCTCAGGTCGAAGGACTCCACTTCCACCGACGACTCGACGACCTGCACGCCATCACTATTGAACTGCGTCTCCCGAAAATTCTCGAGAATCCATTTGTCGGAATCATCGATGCCCGAATTCTCGGCCCTGGCAATCGACCGTAGTGAGTTGTCTTCATTGAATCGAAACAGGTAGATGCCGCCAAACTCGAATTCGCTGTTAACGCGCTCCAGATTGAGGATGACCGGACCGTCTTTGACCCACGCCGCGTTACCGGAATTTCGTTCGTCCTGCTGAAACCGCGCCTCATTGCGCATCGTGCGCGCAAAATAATCGAGCGGCGGGCCAATATACTCGCCAACGAGTGCCGTTATGATCATCACGACGACACCGGTGATTGCCACCATGCCGGCGAGACGGCCGACGGACAGGCCGGCCGAGCGCATCACGACCAGCTCGCTGTTGGCGGCGAGCCCGCCCAGTCCGAGCAGCGAACCAATCAGGGTCGCCACGGGCAGCATTTCGAACGCCAGTTGCGGGAAGCGCAGAAGCGAAAACAGAAGCGCCTGCGCAACCCCGTAGTCACCCATCTTGTTGTCGAGTTCGCTGATGAACTCGAAAAGACTGGCAAGCGCAAGCAGCACCGCCAGCACCAGCAAGGTGCTTTTGAGAATCGTGCGCATCAGGTAGGTGCTCAGGATGTCCATCATCGGCCTCTGAACGACATGATTCGCCGAAACACGCTGCTTTGAGACGCGAGCATCCCGGCCGCCATGGAAATCATGATGCCGTGGACCCACCAGAGTCCGACAGCCGCCGGTACCACCTCCTGCTCCACCCAGGACTTGCCGGCGCTGAGCAGGTTGAAATAGATCATGAACACCAGCAGACCGACCGCCAGCCGCGCGTATCGACCCTGACGCGGCTGACTTCGGCTCAGGGGCACGGCGAGGATGCCGAGGATGAGGGTCGACAGCGGCACGCCGATGCGCCATTGCAGTTCCGCGATCTTGTCACTCGATCCCGATTTCATCAGATCGAGCGTGCTCATCGCGCGCGGCCGCTCGTCCGGTTCGGAGAGATCGGGCAGACGGTAGGGAATACCGTGCTCGGCGAATTCCATGACGCGAAAATCGGATGTGCCGGGCATGCCTTCGTATCGACGACCATCGTGCAGAACGAAAAACCGCGTGGCGGCGTTTTCGACTTCCATCTGTTCGCCACGATCGGCGATGACCACTTCGACGCCGCCCGATTCGGTGCGCCTTTGCAGGAACACGTTTTCAACCGAACCCGGTCCGATGACCCGTTCGGCATAGACGACCGTGCCATCGGAACCGGCCGTGAAGGTGCCGGGCTCGATGCTCGCGAGGTCAGCATCCCGTTGCGCCTCCACGCCGATCCGGTCGACGGCAGTCAGGGCTTTCGGGCCGAGGTCGGTCGCAAGCCAGCCGACTCCGAGGGACAGTGGAATGACCAGCCACAGGAGTGGCCGGTAGATACCGCCGGGGCCGACCCTGCAGGCCATCATCGCGGGCATCTCGCTGTCCCGGTACAGGCGGCCGAGTGCGAGCATGATGGACAGGAAAAGTCCTATCGGAATCACTATCGTCAGATACTGCAGACCGGTCAGCCCGATGACCTCAAATACGGCCTCCTTCGGCAGCCGGTCCTTGGCGACGTCGCCCAGGACCCGGGCAAACTGATTGGTCAACAGGATGAACAATAACACCAGGGTCACGGCAGCCCAGGTCTGCGCAACCTCGCGAAATATGTATCGATCCAGAATACGAAACATCGATATATCTGTGATTTTTCTAGCTAAAGTCACTTAGTCCGACCGGATCGGTTAGACTACCGCTTTTATTTTGTCTCCGACAGTCCCTGCGTCGCAATCCTGTGGGGGGCGGCAAAACAAGAACTCCGAATGTCGGGTCTGCTGTTCGATAAGACACTTTTGATACATGAAATATTTCACAACTACGAGCGCTGCCTCGCGCCGCGTCGGCAGCTGCATTATTGTCGGGATATACGAGCGCGGAAAACTCGGTGTAGCGGCGACGGATATTGATAAGGCCAGTAGGGGCCTGATTCGGCGTCATATCAAGCGCGGCGATCTGTCGGGCAAGCTCGGTCGCACACACCTGTTGACATCGGTCGACGACACAAAGGCGCAACGCGTGCTCGTCGTGGGACTGGGCAAGGCAGGCAAGTTTGCTGTCAGTCAATTCAGGCAGGCAACCGCCGCCGCGACCAACGCATTGAGTTCGAGCAAGATCGCCGACGCCCTCAGCTACCTGACGCTCGAAGACGTCAAGCTTACGACACCATATTATCTGGCTCGTTACAGCGTACAGACGGTCGGCGATTGCCTGTATCGTTTCACGGAGATGAAAAGCGGCAGGCGCAAACCGGCACCGGCACTAAAGCGATTCGGGATGGCGTTGCAGAAGAGAGGCGATGCTTCCAAAGTCATGCGAGGTGCCGAACACGCCGACGCGATCGTCGCAGGCATGACGCTCGCCAAAGACCTCGGCAACCTGCCCCCCAATGTTTGCACACCGAGTCACCTCGGCCGCACGGCGCAACGACTCGCACGTGAGAACAAGAATCTGCAGACGCGTGTCATCGGGGAAGCCGAAATGAAACGACTCGGCATGAATTCCCTGCTTTCTGTCACGGCCGGCACGGTGTTTCCCGCGAAGCTGATCGTGATGCGTTACAAAGGCACGACCAAACAGGCTCCGGTGGTCCTGGTCGGCAAGGGTGTTACTTTCGATGCCGGCGGCATATCGTTAAAGCCCGGCCCGGGCATGGATGAAATGAAGTTCGACATGTGTGGCGCTGCGGCGGTCATGAGTACGATGGCCGTTATCGCCAAACTCGGGTTGCCGATCAATGTCAATGCGGTCGTACCCGCCTGCGAAAACCTGCCGAGCGGCACCGCGACCCGGCCGGGCGATATCGTGAAGAGCATGTCGGGGCAGACCATCGAGATCCTCAACACGGATGCGGAAGGCCGCCTGATCCTCTGCGATGCGTTGACGTACGCCAAACGCTTCAAGCCGGCTGCATTGATCGATGTTGCGACATTGACCGGCGCCTGCGTAATCGCATTGGGACATCACCGAACTGCAGTGATGAGCAACAACGACAAGCTTGCCGACAGCATCCTCGATGCCGGCAACCATGCGGACGACCGCGGGTGGCGCATGCCCCTGGCGGAAGAATACGAGCGTCAACTCAGAAGCAACTTCGCCGACTTCGCCAACGTCGGCGGCCGCGAGGGAGGTGCGATAACCGCTGCCTGTTTTCTGTCCAAGTTCACCAAGGGAACCGACTGGGCCCATCTGGACATCGCCGGCACGGCCTGGCGCTCCGGGCACAGAAAGGGCAGCACGGGCAGACCGGTTCCGATGCTGACCGAACTGCTGCTGGCTCGCGCCGGCGCGCTGCCTTAGCCTGACTGTAGCACCAGTATGTCGCGCGTCGATTTCTATATTCTCGCGGGCCAGGCCCCATCGCAACATCACTTCGCCTGCCGGCTGGCCGAGAAGGCCTACAAGCTCGACCATACGGTCCATATCCACACCGCCGATCGGCAACAGGCCGAACTGCTGGACGATCTGCTCTGGACATTCCGCGACGGCAGCTTCGTGCCGCACGAATTGATCGGTATGACGGGAAGCCTCATGGCCACGCCGGTGACGATCGGATTCGACGAGACGGGAATCGGCACCCGGGACCTGCTGATCAATCTGACCGACGAGGTTCCCGATTTTGCCGGCTCTTTCCCCAGAGTCGCAGAGCTTGTAACCTCCGACGATCAGAGCCGGCGACAAAGCCGCAAACGATTCGTACATTATCGTCAACTCGGGGCAGAGCTCCAAACACACGAAATCCAATAAGGATCCGGGCATCAACATCAAAGGCGACCAAGACGACAATTTGCCGGTCCTGACTGAGGCCGTCGAGTTTGCCGAGGACAGGTCGACCAAGCCGTCGGCCAACGAACTCGTCAGGCTCGAGTCCAGATTGTGCGCGCAATGCCTGACTCTCGCCGACCAGATGCTTCACGATGTCTGTCATGACGTCGAGGACATCATCGTCGAGCGTGTCATGAGCAAACTTCGCAGTGAAATGCCCGCCCTGGTCAGCCGCATATTGCATGACCATTTCGACGGCAAGGAATAGCCGCCATGGATAAGTCCTACGACCCGCACGGTATCGAGCAGCGGCAATACCAACGTTGGGAAGGAAACGGATACTTCGCGCCGAGTAACGATGGTAAGTCCTATTGCATCGTGATTCCGCCACCGAACGTTACCGGCAGCCTGCACATGGGTCATGCGTTCCAGGACACGATCATGGACGCCCTGATCCGTTATCACAGGATGCTGAGGCACAATACATTATGGCAGCCCGGCATGGACCACGCCGGCATCGCCACACAGATGGTGGTCGAACGGCAGTTGAACGCGGAGGGCTTGTCACGCAAAGACCTTGGCCGCGACCAGTTCGTGGAAAGAGTCTGGAAATGGAAACACGAATCGGGCGGATGGATCTGTCAGCAGCTGCGGCGCATGGGGGCGTCTGTCGACTGGAGCCGCGAGCGCTTCACGATGGACGAGGATATGTCGGCCGCCGTTACCGAAGTTTTCGTGAAACTCTACGACGAGGGGCTGATCTACCGCGGCCAGCGCCTTGTTAACTGGGACCCGGTGTTGCACACGGCCCTGTCCGACCTCGAAGTCCTGCAGAAAGAAGAGGCCGGCAAACTCTGGCACTTTCGTTACCCACTCGTATCGGGTGACGGTCACCTGGTCGTCGCGACCACCAGACCCGAGACGATGCTCGGCGACAGTGCCGTTGCGGTTCATCCCGATGACGACCGGTACAAGAGCCTGATCGGCCGGGAAATCATGTTGCCGCTGGTCGATAGAAAGATGCCGATCATCGCTGACGAATATGTCGATCCCGAGTTCGGCACCGGCTGCGTCAAGATCACACCGGCGCACGATTTCAACGACTACGAAATCGGCAAACGCCACGACCTGCCGCTATACAACATCTTCGACGACGACGCCGCGATCAACGACACGGCGGCCGAACCCTACCGGGGCCTCGACCGCTTTGTCGCCCGCGACAAGGTCGTCGCAGACCTCGAGACGCTCGGGCTCGTGGACAAGATCGAGGACTACGCGACCAAGATACCGAGGGGCGATCGAAGTATGGCCGTCATCGAGCCATACCTCACCGATCAGTGGTATGTGGACGTCAAGCCGCTTGCACAGACGGCGATCGAAGCCGTTGAGAGCGGCAGGATCCGGTTCGTGCCCGAGAACTGGTCCAAAACCTATTACGAGTGGATGTACAACATTCAGGACTGGTGCATCAGTCGCCAGCTCTGGTGGGGGCATCGCATTCCGGCGTGGTACGACCAGGATGGTTGCGTCTACGTCGGTCGTACGGAAGCCGAGGTCCGCGACCGACACGGGCTCGGCGATTCGGTTCGGCTCACCCAGGACCCCGATGTGCTCGACACCTGGTTCTCCTCG
>JBHIDG010000077.1:0-10938 GCA_046760025.1 Woeseia sp.
CAAAACGCGCCATAATATCGGAACAGGGTAGCTGGCTGAACTGCACGCCGAAAAGCGGCCCGGCGGGTTGCTGATTGTCCAGCGGGTTGAAGTGGTCCTGAACGATCTGGCTCGCCGTGCGGCTGCTGAACGCGTTGCCTTCGGTGGACAGATAGGCACCGGTGATTGCCTTGGCAATCGCGGCTAGGCTGTCGGGCACTATGTTGACGCCCTCCAGCCCGCCGGTCACGGCCGCGCCGGGTGAGGCCACGGTCACCGAGGTCGCGGCGCCGTTCATACGAAACACGGCGAGTACGTTGCCGACCCGGTCGGTCACCGCAATAGTTGCGGCAACGCCTCTCGCCTGCGCTTCGGCAACGGCCCGCGCGATGACTCCCTCAACATCGCCGACGGCCAGAGAAGTCGGCGTATCCGCGCAGGATCCGTCACAACCCTGCGACGGCGTACCCGGATCGACGCCGGTCCCCTGCGGCCGGCTACCTCCGCCGCAACCTGCCAGCAACAGGGAGACGATGACCAGGTACGTGACACACACCGGCCTGGTCATGGGTACCGCCCCTTGTCCGGAAAATGAAAACTGTGGCACATGATGCAAGCACTGGCTATCTGCGATGCATCGTTACGGCGTGCGCTGCCACTGCCGTGGCAGTCGCGACAGGACTCGATGCCGGGAATCAGTACGTCGTGCGAAGACGCAGATAGAGATGCGCCGTGACAGCCATCGCAGCTTGTCATTTCGGTGTCGTGCGCCGCATGCGAAAAATTGGCATGCGGAAAAAAGAACGCGGTTAGCCGCACCGGCTCCACGCGCCACGGCATTGACTCGTTATCCGTCTTGCTCACTTCATGACAATTCGCGCAGGCCCGTCTCTCGAACAGGTCCTCCGCGATCTGCATTGCCCGAGCCCTTGCTTCAGCGGCAGCCCTGTCGCGTTCCTTACGCGTCAAGGCCCTGCCGGGACGTCGTACTCGCTGAGGCCCCGCGTCAGAATCTTCTCCCAACAATCTCGCGCTGTAGTACTCGATCAGTACCTCCACAACGCCCTCCGGGTCGCCGTGTGGCACCTCGCGGCGCGGATCGTCCGGATCGAAGGTCAGTGTGTGGCAGCCGCTGCAGTGATCAATCATCGATATCGGCTTCATGCGTGCGCCGCCGGGTTCGGGTACATGGCAATCTTTACATTCGACAAGCTCGCGCCCGGTCGGCGTAACGATGCCTTTTTCGTCGAGGTGAACCGCGTGATCGAAACTGAGATTGGAGCGGTCCAGACTTCGGGATTCCGCTAGTATCATGTGCTGCACGTTCCATTCGGGTTCGTCGGCAGCGGCCGGTTGCAACAGGCTGACTCTGAACGGTGGGTGCGCGTCGAGGAAATCGGACGCATTCTCGAACCCGGAATCATCCGGCATGTGCTGATGACACCCCGCGCAGAGACCCTGGTGACGCTTGATCAGGGACGGCGGCTCATTGTGCTCGAGGTGACAGCCCGCGCAACGCTGCTCGCCTAGCACCGTCTGCGCCGGTGGTCTGACGTGGCGATCGGCCTCGTGGCACTCCAGGCAGGCTTCATCGCCAACACGCGTGAAAGGTTGCGTGTGGCAGTTGTTACACTCGGTACTCGTGCTCGAGTGCTTGTTGTGCACGGGGCCGGCCAGCCACAAACCGTCATCCGGCAGGATGCTGTTGCGCAACACCGATGCGATGTTCGAGTGCAGGAGCCCGGCAGCCGGGATCAACAAGGTCAGCACCAGGACGACAAGCGCTGCGTACCAGCTCAGCTTTCGCTTGCTCAGCGCCGTGGCGCCGGTAACACTCCAGTCCTCTGCGAGGTCTTCGGTTCTTGCCTGTGCACTCAATTCAAACGTGAATGCAAAATCGGCCTCGGGCGGCGCCTCGATTACGCGGAGTATATTGGCGCCGATTTCGATAAGGTCTCCGACTGTGAGCAGCGCATCGCGCTGCGAACGGCCGTTGACGGTCACCCCGACCAGTGCGTTCGTCGCAATATGTACGCCGTCGCTCTTTTCCGCAATTTCTGCATGCTGCAGGCGGGCACGCTTGTCCTTTAGATGCAGGATTTGATCGGTCGCCCGCCCGATCGTGATGACCGGCGCCTCGATAACCTTGTCGTGGTGTTCTTCCCCGCCGGCCGGGTTCTTCGTGATGAAGCGAATCAGATACTTCATGACGTCACCAATACAGGAACACCGTGACGATGTGCACCACGAGTGCAACCAGCAGGGCTGCCGTCAACGGCACGTGAGCATAAAGCCAGGCCTCGATCCTCGCCTGCAGGCGCATGTCCTCACTTAGTTGCCTGAGGAGTTTTCGCTTGTTACGCAAAAGCGCAGACAGTTCGCCGATCGTCGTGACTGCGGTCGGATCGGTCGAGCGGGATTGTTGCTCCGCAAGCCAGTCAAGCGCAGCCTCCTGGCCGGGGTTTGGCACGACTTCCGAGCCGTTGCTGCCTTGCAGCACGACCTGTGACTGGTCACGTCCACGAAGCCGGGCCCAGAGAGAGCCGCCCAGCTGTGTACGGCTGATGCCGCTTGTCACAAGTTCCTGAAATTCCTTTGACAGATTATCGGCCATTTTCCTGCTCCGGCGATCGATGTCGCCGAGTTGATCTACAAGCTCTGCGCAGTTTGAACCGCCGCGATTCTCACTCAGGCGATCCGGGTACCTGATATAGACGAAGACACCATAGATCCCGCTCGCCACGACGAGAAGCATCAGCAACAACGCGAGCGTGTGCACGTTCAATCCGAACTGAAATCCCGTATGCAGAAGCACGATGATCACAAGCGCGATTCCCAGATAAACATGCGCCGACAACCATCCCTGTACGGTTCCGAGCGTCGAGGTATAACGCCGCTTGCGCACGCCGAACCAGGTAAACCACAGGATCATCAATGCACCTAGCGTGCCGAGCGTATACCCGAGCGGCGTGCCACCGTTGGCCGGCTCCTGGGGATCGTTAATCCAGTAAGCGACCACGGCGAGGGCAGCCAAGGCCAAGGATGCCCAGAGGTATCGGCGTTTCCTGAAAGCAAGTATCGATTCGTGCATCAGGCCCTCTTCGCGATTCGCCCGAATTCAGCTGGGCTGATCCTGAGCGCAGCGCCTGTTGGACAGCCGCGCACGCACGCCGGCCCACCGGACAGATCAATACACATGTCACACTTGACGGCTTTCTTCGCTGCACCCTCAGCCGCGACCGGTTGTCGCTCGCCCGGCCCGGGCCCGCGGCCGGTCAGCAGCCACGACAGGAGCCCCGGCGCATCCTCCCGCCGGCTGGCCATCTGGATCACGTCGTATGGGCAGTTGCGCTCACAATTGCCGCAACCGATACAGCTCTCCTGAATGTAGACCTCTCCGTTCGGCGCCCGCCGTATAGCGTCGGGCGGGCAGTCCTTCATGCAATGCGGGTCCTCGCAATGGCGGCAGGATGTCGGCACGTGGACCTGCGCGTAAGAAGGACCGGCGGCGCGATCGAGCCGGGACGTTCCGCCATGCGTCTCGGCGCAGGCCTTTTCGCAGTTATCACAACCGATGCACAACGATTCGTCGATTAGTAATACGTCAGTGGCCTCGCCGAGGCCCTGTTGCATCAGGAAGGAAATCAGGTCGCCCGCCTCCGGCTGGGCTTCCATTCGAAGATTCTCGCTCAGGCGTTCTTTGACTTTTTCCTGCACGCGCTCTCGCAATCCTTGGTTGCGCTCGAGCATCTTCAGGAAAACGTCGGCGCCGAGAAAAATGGACTCGGTCGCGACCGTGGCCTTTACCGTTGCCGAGCGTTTGGTTTGACCGAGGAGGCCCATTTCGCCGACGTAGTTTCCGGCGGCGACGTAAGACGTCACGATGTCGCGGCCGCCGATTCTCTTCGATACCGCGACCGAGCCGCTGCGAATCAGATGCAGGCCGTCCGCCTCGTCACCTTCATTGAAGAGCACATCGTCGGCTTTAAAAGAGTGAAGATCGGCGTTCAATGCGACGGCATTGAGTTCCTCGAACGGCGCATCCAGCACGAGGCCTGCACGCAACGTGCGAATGATGAAGTGCTGGTCGATGACGCGACGCACCTGCTCGTAGCTGTTCATTAGTTTGATGATGTCGCGTCGTGGCGAATCGAGCAGCACGCAGAATTCTGCAGCGCGCGCGGTTGCGGCGCGGCGGCGGCCGGACAAAAGACTCATTTCCCCGAAGAACTCACCGGCCGCCAGCCGAATCGCGCGGCCGTTTTCCACTTCGATATCGACCTCGCCCTCGATAATCGTGATGAAGGAATTCGTGTAATCATTCTTGCGAAAAATGATGTCGCCTGCCTGTGGTGTCAAAAGCTCGCTCGCGAGCACCAGTTCCCGCAGCACGAGGCCGTTTACGTTCGCAAACAACGGAATCTTGTCGCGAATCAGGTTGAGCGTGTCGTCGACATCCAGACCGAAAGTCAAGCTCTGGAATTTTTGTTCGAGAATGCCGTGGTCGGCCGGGAGAAGGTCGTTGCCCGCGATAAACTCGACGACCTCGTAACCCTGGTTCATCGCCTGCTTGATCAGCGGATAGCCTCCCAGTGCGCCGATCACATAGAGGCCCGGAACGTTCGATTCGTAATGAGCAGTCAACTCGGGCAGCGTGGTGGGATCCTCGCCCGGAAATTCGATACCGCAGGACTCCACGAATTTCCTCGGCGGAATCGCGCCGAGTCTGGCAATGATGCGTTGGCAGGGGATCTTGGTCTGGCCGGTGCCTGTATTCAGAATGATTGCACCGCCGGCTCCATTGCCGGACTCCAAGGAATCGACGTTCGTGTTGTAGAAACAGCTGATCGCACCGTCATCGATTGCACGTGTGATCAGTGCCAGATTGCCTTCCTTGGCGCGCGCGAATTCGTCGCGACGGTTGATGATCGTTACGGTGTTGTTGCTGGCGAGCGCCAGGGCGTTCTCGATGGCGGCGTCGCCCGCACCCACGACTACGATGGTCTCACCCCGATACTCGTCGGGATCGTCCAGCGTGTATTGCACGATCGCGGAATTTTCGCCCGGTACGCCGAGCCGGCGCGGATTTCCCTGCAGGCCGATCGCCAGTACCACCGATGCACTCGCGACGGTTTCTCCGTTTGCCAGCGTCAGCTCGAACTTCGGATGGCTGCCGGTGATTGCCTTGACTTCCGCCGAATAACGGACGCTGATGGCCCGGCTATCGAGCCCCTCACGCCATGTGCCGAGGACGGCTTCGCGCGTCCCTGCGGTAAAATCGAGATCGCTCCTAAGCGGCACCACGCCCGGCTCGGCCATGACATGCTTGCCCTTCTGATATCGCTGAATCGTGTTGGCGAAGGCGGCGCTCGCCTCGAGGACTATGTACGACTTGCCCAACGACTGCGCCCGGGCGGCTGCGCTCAGGCCCGCCGGCCCTGCGCCGACGATCACCAGTTCGTAGGTCACCGGCTAAGACCTCGACAAACGGGGGACGGACCCCGCGGGGTCCGTCCCCGATTTTTCCAGTTCCGCCGCAATTCTACGGATTTCCGAATACCACGGCGCCCGACACTGCCGTTGTGGCCCCCTGATCCTGCAAGGAATAGGTCATGCCCACGCCACCGGGAAACGCCGGATCGGACCCGGGTCCGGGCTGGCTGAAGAATCCGCTGAAGACACCCCTGCCGGTGAAAACAGCTCCGGGGGCCGTAATGGTGACCACGTTGTAAATGCCCTGGAACAGATGCGGCGCCAGCCCCGCCATCGCCCCAATGGAGCCGTTTCCGGTCGCGGCCCAGTTAAAATTGTTGATGTCGAGAACGATCATGCTCATTACGGTCTGGTTGGTGAAGTCCGCCTGAAACGTCGCCGACCCCAGAACGCCGACATTGCCGAAGTTATCCGTCGGTGACGTATTGCCGATCAGGCTGTAGTTCGCGACACCGGTGATCGGCATTACCGGAGGAGCCGTTGCGGGCCCGCTTACCCAGTGGATGCTTTGAGCGCCGAGGTCCCGGCTCGCGTCTACGCCGCCCGTCAGTGTGATGTTCGCGATCCCGCCGGCCCAGCGGCCCCAGCGGAGCACCGTTACTCCGTCGAAGCCGGTCTCGACATTGGCCGCCGAGCCGATTCCGAAGACACCCGTGTCGGGCCCGGTGCGCCCCGGGTATGGCGCGACGAATCCTTCGAGAGTGTTACCGGGATCCAGTTGATACTCGCCGGGAGCGTTGGTCCGAATCCCGCTGAACGCCGCGTCGGCCAGGCCCAGCGGCCCGCTCGAGTAGCTGATCGTCCGGTTGCCCTGTGGCCTCACATCACCGGGGGTTATATCCAGCGGCATTCCGTCGGGATCGGTGCCGATGATCGATTGCTCTGGCGTCTCGCGGGCATCGTCGCCGGCGTCGCCCTGATCTGCACCCTCGGGCACCGAGGAATTCGACTCCGGCACGCGCCTGATGCTCAGCTTGCTGTCGAACCCGGTGCCCGAACCGTCCGGATCGGTCGCCGGCCTGGCAGATCCGTCATCACCGTCGTCCGGGTGCCCCGGCTTGCCGGCCCTGGCAGGCCGCCGCGGCTTGGCGGTGTCCGCATCGAATTCCAGGTCGCGATCATCGAGCAACACCGCAGGCGGCTCCCGTAGTCGGCGCAGCCTGCGATCGGCCAGCGCTATGAACGCGAATTCGCCGGCTCTTATCTCGATGTCCCCGAACTCGTTTCGAAAGAGAATGATGCCTTCGTTCACACCGAGGTACAGACCGTCCTCGACAGGCGCCGCGGCACCGATACCCGGCGCCCAGTTACAGTCTCCGCGACAGAAGACAGCCGCATAATCCGTGCCGCGAATGCCGAGAACACCGACCGGGGTCCTAACTTCGTAGCTTGCCTCGACGTCTTTTCCGATTGCTCCGGTAATGGTGCGAAACCCGCCCTTCAGGAGACTGGTTACGCTTCGATCCCGGCTCGTCGTCACGACCGGCCGGCCCGGCGCTCCGCCCTCGCCGCTCGGATAAGCGTATTCCTCGATGCGCAGGCGGCTCAACGGCCGGATGGCGATTTTCGCGCCGTCGATCATGAGCAGCTGTGCCCGCGACGCCTCACCGGTTGCTATCGTGTCCCGTACCAGCACCCTGTCGCCCTTGGCAAGCGCCACCGGAGGCTGGCGCTCGGCCGTGACCGAGCCGGACGCGAATATTACTTCGCCCGCGTCCTGGCCCACTGCGGAGTTGGTAAAGAGCATCGCGAATACGAGCCATAGCGCATGCAGCGATCGCCTGTTCATTATCTCGGCGCCCATCTGAAAAAGACTCCTATTTCCGTCCGGTCGTATTCGTATAGCGGGACATCGGATTGGTTATCGACGTAACGCAGACGCGGAATGACCGACAGCCCATCGGCAAACGCGTCACGGAATTCCAATTGCAGAATCGAGGTTAATTGTTCGTCTTCGCGCAGCGCACCGAAGAACAACCCGTCGTAATCGCTGGTCAGGCTGCCGACAGACCCATAAAAGTAAGCCGAATTCGATATCGGTGCTGAAAGGCTCAGGCGCCCGCCGTTCTTGGAATTACCATAGGGCGAGCCGAATTGCTTTTCCGAGTCGTCGCCGCCGATAGCCTGCAGGGTCAATCGCCCGCCTGTTTCGAACCGCCTTGTTATTCCCAGCGTATAAAGTACGCGATCGACGTCCAGGACTTCGATGCTCGCATCGTAACGCTGTGCGCCTGCGCGAATGCCCGCCGTTACATCCCAGTGGTCATTCAGACGACTGCCGAGCAGCGTATCCACGCCAGCATAATTCTCATTGGAGTCGCCGTCGCGCGCTCCCCAGTAACCATCGATCAACACGTGTCCGAAAAAGTTGCCGCTCCGCCAGACGAATCCGCCCAAGCCGCTCGCGGTTGTAGCGTTAACGAACGACGCATCCGTGTTATCGCGATGACTGATTCTCGCATTCAGGCGCCAGGCAAACCGCGTGCTGCTGGGTACGAACCAGTCGAATCCGGTCCCGAGTTCGACGAACGGCGATTCGGTCTCGACGTTCTCGGGATGCAGCGTAAAGCCGAGAAACTGCTGGTTTGATGTCGAACCGTTAGCATTGCTGTCGTAGCCGGCGAACAACTCGGCATAGGGTATGAACCGGCTTTGCGGTGCCGGTGTACTCGCGTCGATCGCGTCGATGTATTGCCCCAGCACGTCCCTGACGGCCGGGGGTGGGTTCTCATCGAGCAATCGAACGAACAGCGGACGCGCAAGACCGCTGTTGCCGGCCTCGTAGTAAGCACGCGCGAGTTCCATTCTCGCGCCCGAGAACCCGGGCTCCGCCGATAGCGCCCGGCGCAGGGCAAATATGGCCTCGCCGATCCGGCCGGTGTCCAGCGCCGCAATGCCGAGGAAATAGTCATAGAGCGGGTTACCGGCGAGCTGCACTTCATGCGGACTCAACAGATCGTAGGCGCGTTGACTCAGTGACCGGCCGAGCAGCCCTTCCGCCTCGCCGAGCAATCGCTTTGTTGCAGCATTCGCCGTCAGCTGTAGTGTATCGGGCTGTTGGGCCGACGCCGTGGCGACAATGCTGCCGACCCACAGTACCAGTATCCAGACGATGCCTCTTGATTTTCCCCGAAGCGTCTTCAATGGCATTGCAAATTCCTTTTGATTGGAACGGTCTATTTCATCAGGTGTTCGAAAACTCCGTCCCAGCCCCCCGGTGGCGGCTCCTGCCTGAACTGCCGGATACGATCAAGGTAAACATTATATAGGAGCTGACCGCCCGATTTCCCGAGCTCGACCAAAAATCGCTCCGCCGTATCCCAGTCCCGGCCGCGGTATGCTTCGAGCGCGCCGCTAAACTTGTCGAGCGCATATCTTGCCTCACTGCCAATGTCGGACAGAAGACCTAATGGCTCGTAGATCGCGACCGGCTCATGCTTGCCCTTGACCCGGACAAGGTCCAGCTCACGGTAGGCGAAATCGGGAGCGAGCCGTGTCGTGCCCTCGCTCACGATCATGCTGACTCCGTATTGCTTTGTCAGTCCTTCCAGTCGCGATCCGAGGTTTACGGTGTCCCCCAAGACCGTATAGGCGAAACGGAACTCGGAGCCCATGTTGCCGACGTTCATTTCACCGCTGGCCACGCCGACGCCGACTGCGATGGGCGGCCAGCCCTGTGACGCGAAATATTCACCGAGCCCACCTACCGTCTCGATCATCTCGAGGCCCGTCTTTACCGCATGCTCCGCATGGTTCGGGTCGGCCAGCGGCGCTCCCCAGAACGCCATGACGGCATCACCCATGTACTTGTCGATCGTGCCGCGATTTTTCTGGATGATGTTTGTAATCGGCGTCAGGAACTCGTTCATCAGTCGCGTCAGCTCTTTCGCCTCGAGACCCTCCGACAGCGTCGTGAACCCGCGCACATCGGAAAACAGCACCGATAGCACTTTACTCTCACCTTCAAGCGACACGTCCTCGCCGCTTTGGTCCATTTCTTCTACTATTGCCGGCGGCACATATTGCCCGAACGTGCGGTAAAGATACCGTTTCTTGCGCGACTCGACGAAAAAACCGTAGTTGATCTGCAACAGTGCCGCTATCAGGGTGTAACAAAGCAGCGATGCAAGCGGCACGACGAGACCGAGCGACGACCACATCCACAGATTGCTCGCCATCGTCACGGCCACCAGGGCGAGCACGAACAGGAAAGCCGTTACCGGTGCGAGTCGCGGCAGAACCAGCGCCGTCAGCAAGCCGAGTATCAGCAGCAGCGTCGCCTCCAGTCCGTCGGAATAGGGCGGTTGCTGATTTATGGTTCCGTCAAGTAGGCCGGAGATCAGGTTTGCGTGTGCTTCGACACCAATGTAGCGTTGCCCGACCGGTGTCGAGCGAAGGTCGAGCAGCCCGGCGGCGCTCGCCCCGAGCAGAACAATTTTGCCCTCGAGAAGTTCCCGGCGCGCACTGCCTGTAACGACGTCTTTTGCAGAGATGTAGTGATAGCTGCCTTGCCGGCCGCGATACGGAATGAACACCGCGACCTGTTCATCGACGGGAATGTCCGCCTCGCCGAGACGCAGGAATTCGAGTTCGACGCCCGTCAGCCCGTCGGCGTCGGCCCCGGCGAAAGACAGTCCGACCGGCGGTGAGCCCGTGGCCAGCCGCGTAACCGCGAGCGCGAGTCCCGGATAGAGATCACCGCGATAGCGCTGAACAAGCGGCGATCGCCGAAAGACGCCGTCGGAATCAATCAACGGGGAATCAAAAAATCCGCCAGCGGCGGCGTTTTCCTGTAGTTCCGGCAGGTTGCCCACAAAGCCCAGCGCTTCGACAAACGGCACATCGACATCTCCGATGTCTCCGGCTTCGATGACCGGCGCCGGAAGGACGCCGGTCGTCTCCGGCTCGTTGTCGGCCAGTGAGTCCTTGAATCCGAAGCCCGTTACAACATCTCTCGCGATCAACGATTCGGCAAAGCGAATATTGCTGTCCAGCGACTCGCGCATGAGCTGCAATTTGTCCCGGGCCGCAGGTCGCTCGGCGAACTCACTAGCCTCGAGCTCACTGAGGACTCGCTCCGCCGATGTCTCCTCTGCTTCCGCAAATAGCACATCGAAGCCGAGCACTTTGATTCCGTACCCGTCGAACAGGTTGTCAACGATGTCGGCCAGCGTATCTCTCGGCCACGGCCACTGACCCAGCTCCGCCTGGCTCGCTTCATCGATATCGATGATGACGATCCGGTCATCGATCGTCCCCGGCATCGTCAGGCGAACGCGAACGTCATAGAGATAGTTCTCGATACGGTCGATAATCTCGAATCGCGGGCTGCCGGCTACGTGCATCGCAAACAGAACCAGCGACAGCGCACTGATGCCAATGCGTATTAGCAGTCGAATCCAGCGCTGCCGTGCTGCGGAGATCATTACGCTAATTTACACAAAAAATGACGGTGACGTACTCCTG
>JBHIDG010000078.1:0-10889 GCA_046760025.1 Woeseia sp.
GCTTTGGGGCGAATCACGAGACAAGATGCCTAGCGGGCAGCCGCGGTCCGGCGTCGAATCGGCTTCACGGCGCGCCGCCATGCTAAAGCGCGCCCGCGAGTTCTTCGAGCACAGAAACGTGCTCGAAGTCGACACTCCGGTACTTTCCCGGTATGCCGTGAGCGACCCGCAGATCGAAAACGTCGAGGTTAGCTTACAACTCGATCCTGACCGGCCGTGGTATCTGCAATCGTCGCCCGAATATTGTATGAAGCGGCTTCTCAGCGCAGGCTATCCGGACATCTATGAAATCTGCAAGGTATTTCGTGACTCCGAAGTCGGTCGTTACCACCAACCCGAATTTACGATGGTCGAATGGTATCGCTTGAACTTCGATTTGACGGATATCATGCAAGACACGGTCGAATTTATCGAATGCCTTGTCAACACGGATCCTTTCAGTCGACCACCGCTGTTTTTGAGTTATGCGGATGCATTTTCCAGGTTTGCCGACTGCAATCCGTTAACCGCAGACATCGAGACGCTCGCGAACCTGATGGATGCCGATGATCGACTCCAGTCGTCCGTCGGACAGCGGCGCGACGACTGGCTGAACGCGATTTTCGCGGCGAAAATTTCCGGTCGGTTTTCGACGGATCGATTGACCGTGATACATCATTATCCGGCAAGCCAGGCCGCGCTTGCCCGTGTCTGTCCGGACGACAGCGACGTTGCCGACAGGTTCGAGGTCTTTGCGGGAACGCTGGAACTCGCCAATGGCTACGTCGAACTCCTCGATCCGAAAGAACACACAGATCGGTTCGAGGCCGGCAGCCCATCACGGCGGACCGACAGGGAGTTTATCGCCGCGCTCGAACACGGGCTGCCGCCCTGCGCCGGAGTTGCGATCGGCTTCGATCGCGTGCACATGTTCAATGAAGGCGCCGACGATATTCGGCAGGTACTGACTTTTGCTTTCGAAGCCGGGGAAGGTAATGGCTGACAGCCAAGAAGTCGACTACAGCATGCTGGCTTCACAACTCGATGCGCTGTTCACAGACGAGTCCGACCCGCTTGCAAATTCGGCCAACTTCGTCGCCCTCATACACGCCGCGCTGCCCGACGTCAACTGGCTAGGCATATACGTACTCCGAGGAGATGACCTCGTGCTCGGTCCGTTTCAAGGCAGGCCTGCCTGCGTGCGCATACCGCTGGGCCGGGGAGTCTGCGGCAGCGCCGCCGAGCGAATGACCACGGTAAGAGTCGCGGACGTCCATGAATTCGACGGCCACATTGTCTGTGATCCTGCATCGAGATCAGAGATGGTCGTTCCCCTGATTACGGAAGGTCGTCTTCTGGGCGTGCTCGACATCGACAGCCCACTGGCGGGCCGCTTCAGTGACCGGGATCAGGCAGGTGTGGAATCACTTTGCGCGGTTTTTGTCAGGAATCTCGAGAGTCGCGGAGTGATCGGGTTTATTTGACACGCGAGACATACTCTCCAGAGCGCGTGTCGACCTTGATTATCTCACCCTGCTCCACGAACAATGGCACGCGTACAACGGCACCGGTTGTCAACGTTGCCGGCTTGACTCCGCCGCTCGCCGTATCACCACGCACACCGGGACCGGTTTCGGTGATCGCCAGTTCGACGAAATTGGGCGGCTCGACGAGCAAGGGCCTGTTGTTCCAAAGCGTGACCTGACACATGTCCTGATCGGTCAACCACTGCCTGGCCTGGGCAACGGCCTTTTCATCGGCGGCGAATTGCTCATAGGTATCCGGCACCATGAAATGCCAGTATTCACCGTCTGAATAGAGGTACTGCATTTCGGTATCCAGAACGTCGGCGGCTTCCACGCTCTCCCCGGACTTGTAGGTCTTGTCGACTATCTTGCCGGACCTGAGGTTTCGGATTCTGACGCGATTGAACGCCTGCCCCTTGCCGGGTTTGACGAATTCGTTTTCCAGGATCATGCATGGTTCGCCGTCGATGATAATCCGCAGCCCGGAGCGGAATTCATTGGTGCTGTAGCTAGAACCCATCTCATGAATCCTCATGGGCCGCGTTTCGGGCGTACAGGCCCGAAACCCGCGGATTCATGAGATGGGTTCTTGTCATCGCTGGCGGTTATGATACCGCGCAGGTCCACCTGGAAACAGTGGCTTATGTTCGCCCCGGGGAAGCGCGTTCCCCTGGTCCGGGACCATAATTTGATGCCCGTCACGGTTTTGGAATCGTGGCAGCGACTAGTCTGACCGTGTTGGTTAGACTCGTCTGTCTTTACAGAATATCGGCGCGCCCACGGCAGCGCGGGCGTTGATCACGGAAAGACACTTGACCGAGCAACAAGGCATATCGATTGCAGTCCTGACCAAAAACCAGGATGACGTCGAGCTTGTAAACGGTACCTTGCGGGATGCGGGGCACGCCGCGCACTGCCATTGGATCGACGGCCCGAAGAAATTCGAGCGTATGCTCGGTGACCAGCGGATCGAGCTGATCATTCTCCACAGCGACGACTATCCCGATGATATCCGGCAGGTAGTCAAGCATAAGGACACATACCAGCCGGAAGTTCGCATCATTGCTTTGAAAGAGGCCGTCGACGAGGCCAGCATTCAGGCGGCAATGAATGACGGCGCCTGCGATCTCGTATCCATCGGCAAGAAGGGGCGACTTCAGGCAGTTGTGGCACGGGAACTCCGTGCATTCCGTGTCGAGCGGGCGCTGAATTCCACTCTCAACTCTGCAACCGAATACAAGCGTCAATTAAACAACTACATGCAGAGCTCTACCAGCGCAATTGCCAACGTCCAGGAAGGCATCATTACGGACATCAATCGATCCTGGCTGAAGATGCTTCGTCTGACGAACAAGGACGAGGTGATTGGCCAGCCGATAATGGACTATTTCGAAGCTGAAAGTCAGGCTGCGATCAAGGGCGCAATCGTCGCCACCGAGAAAGGCAGGTGGCAGCTCGGTGAAAAACTGATCGTGAAATCCACGCTTGGACTGTCCGAAATACAGACGCTCGAACTGATCTTTCAGCTCGTAAAATTCGATGACGACGCATACGTACAGATTCGAATCGCTCCGCCTGAGGTGAAGGTCGAGGAGCCGACGAAACTGGTCCACGATGCGCTCAAGCGGGACCCGACAACACTCTTGTATCACAGGGCGCAATACCTCGAGCGTGTCCAGAAGCGGCTCAAGAAGAGCCCGGAATCCGGTCTGCACCTGCTTGCGTATATCAAACCGGATGATTTTTCCGAGGTTCGCAGCCGCGTCGGTATTCTGGATACCGAAGAGGTTCTTGCCCAGTTTGCCGAGGAGGTCAGAAAACGGCTTCACCCGCGCGATATCGCCGGGCGCTTCGAAGGAACCGTGATCATGACCCTGCTCGAGCGTGGCAACGAGGGGGATGGCGAGGTCTGGGCGCGGCAATTGTGTGACCACATCGAAAAATACGAGTTCAAGGTCGGTGACGTGACCGCAAACCTGACCTGCACTGTTGGCATCTGCGCCGTGAGTGGCGTCTATTCGGACTTCGAAGAATTGATTTCCGCGGTCGCAACGGCACACGACAAGGCAAAGGAAAGCGGCGGCAATTGCGTCCACCTCAGTGACTCGACAGACGAGACCACCCGTCTCAGGAAGTATGACGCGATCTGGGTCAAGCGAATCAAGTCTGCTCTGACGGAAAAGCGATTCCGCCTGGCGCAGCTGCCCATCGTGGGCCTCAGGTCCGAGTCAGCCGAAATGTACGACATGCTCGTACGCATGATCGACGAGCAGGGGAGCGCGGTCCTGCCGTCGGAATTCCTGCCCGCGGCCGAGCGAAATAATCTGATGCAGAGCATCGATCGCTGGATCATCACGGCGTCGATGGACTTTTGTATGGAAGGCAACGCGGGACGCGTATTCGTGCGACTGTCCGGACAGTCGATGCAGGACTCATCGTTGATCCCGTGGCTTGGCAAGGTGCTCAAGGGCCGCAAGCTGGATCCCGCAAGGCTCTGTTTGCAGGTTCCCGAGCGCGAGGCGGCAAAACATATCAAGCAGACACAGAAAATCGTCGCCGAGCTCCGCAAACTCGGTGTCTGCTTCGCCCTCGAACACTACGGAATCGACAAGAATCGATTCCAGATTCTCGATATTCTAAAGCCGAACTACATCAAGATCGACGGCGAGCTCATGCATACGCTGACCAGGGATACGGATATGCAGAACACTGTGCAGCAATTGGCGTCCGCCGCGGAGCAGCGGAATATTGAGACCATTGCCGAGCGGGTCGAAAACGCGAACGCGATGGCGGTGTTATTTCAGCTCGGCGTAAATTTCATGCAGGGACACTACGTACAGGAGCCCGAGGTCGTACCGCGGGAACCGGAGGCCGGCACCGCCGAAAGCGGCCAGATGGAAACCGCCTGAAAGTGTGACCTGCGTCGCATTTTTTTGCTCAACAGACGTTATTCCCCGGGCAAAATCACTAAATATAGAATGGGTCCGTTTACAGCATTTCCGGGCCGTCCTACGCTGGCGTATCTCTGTGTTTGTCCGGGGTATGAGCTTGTGAACGCATCCAATGGAGACAAGAAGAACGGCGGGGCCGATGTCAACGTAACGGCCAAATGGAGAAACAAGCAGCTGCTGCCCGCATTGATGGCCGTTGGCGGTGCCTGTGGCGTGATGGCCGGTACGGCTTCGGCGCTGGAACTCGGCGACCTGGATATCAATTCGAGCCTCGGCCAGCCGTTGCGTGCCGGCATCGCTTTCGCGCTCAACCCGCGCGAAGAAATTCACGATTATTGCGTTTATCTCAGGCCCGGGCTTGCGGCCAACGGCCTGCCCGCTGTGACCGAGGCAAGCATAAGAGTTGCCGACGGCGTGATCCTCGTGACCGGCAGCCGTGCGGTCCGAGAACCGCTGCTGACGATGCAGCTATCGATCGACTGCCCGAATACGGCACACATCAGCCGGGAGTACACGCTGATGCTCAACCCGCCGCAGCCGCGATCAGAAGCGCCGGTCGCCGTGGAATCCCCGGCCACCCCGACCGTGGTGGCAAGACCGCCGAAGGTGTTCGCATCGAAACCGCAGCCGCCGGTCGGGCGGTCAGGGTCACAAGTCCGATCACCGGTCTCCGAAGGCAGCCGCTATCTGACGCAACGCGGCGATTCTCTCTCCGAAATCGCCGAGCGCATATCCGACCGTTCGATCGCGCTCTGGCCCGCGGTGGACAGGATATTTGCCGCGAATCCGGATGCCTTCATGGACGGTGATATGAATCGGCTGAAAGCCGGTAGCTGGCTCGACATCCCGGATTTCTCGATCGCGCCTCCTGAGCCTGCCGTTGCGGCCATCGACGGGTCGGCGGCAGCGGAGCCGCACGGCGACGTCAGCGAAGTACAGGCATACGGCGGTTACCAGGCGCCCGCGGTGTCACAACCGTCGCCGACCGGGCAAACCGGGCCTGCCGAGAGCCAAGTGGACACGCGGTTTGTCGGCGAGCCCGAAACGAGCACATTCGATCCGACAGAAGCGCTGGCCGGCGAACCCGTGGCCGGCGGCGAGGACCCGTTCGTATCGCCTCTCGAACACCCCGCCGATGATGAGCTTTACGGCGAAATCGTCATTCCGGACACAGAGATCATTCAGCCGACCGCCGCCGATCCCGTCGCGGTCGTCAAGTCGGGAAATAGCGAAACCGGAGGTGCCTGGTCCTGGTTGCTGTGGCTTGGCGGCACGGGACTCGCGCTGATTCTCGGCTTGTTGCTGTTTGGCCAGAAGCTCCGGCAACGATTCGGTTCGGTGGCGATCGCCGCACCGTCCGAGCCGTTGCCGAGCCGTCGAAATGCGGCTTCGGTGACTCAGGAAGCGATCACCACCGCGGACGTAGACCTCGAAGTGAGCACGAATTCACTGCACTCGTCATCGATCACACTCGACGCGGACTTCGATGACGGATCCGGATTGCAGGACACTTCGGATATGGACGTCGCGCAGGACTTCGGTTTCTCGGCATCGACCACATTCGATGACGAGCTGGACCTGGAACTGCCCGAGGCCACCGCACTTGAGGACAAGCTGGAGGGGACAGATATTATCCCACCGCTCGACCGCATAGACGAAGACTCCATACTCGACAGCGAAGTCCCGCCGAGCGACGATGACAGCCAGTATGACATGTCGATGATAGTGGATGCGACCAAACAGAACGTCGGTGACCCGGACGCAACAGCAATGGACCTGCACGCGGTACCGGTCGAGGTCGAGAATGATACCGGTGAACCCGGTGACCACAGCTTGAATGAGGACGTGGATTACAAGATTCTCGAGCAGGATTACGAGGAGGAGTACACTGCCACCCAGGCGCTCAACGACGAGATCGAGAAAGCGGCCGCCGAACTGGCGGAACGAATGGAAACCGATACGCTCGGCGAGATCACGACCGAGTTGCCAAAGAACACGCAGGCGCAGAACGATCCCGATCTCGCCGTCGAGATGCCGAGCGACGATGACGACATGGTGGTCGACATTGAGGTCGACTCCGGCAAGGCCGACAGCAAGATGAAAGCATCCTAGGCCGTGATAGGTGCGCCGGCCAGCCGGTCTGCCTTGCGCCATCCCCTCGGCAGCAGGTTGCCGCGGCGGCCGCGCTCGAAATAGTAGGCGTCCAGGTCGTCCCACCTGATCGTCATAAGGCGTGTGCCGCTCATGACCTGCAGGTCGCCGTCTTCCGGAATCACGGCCACGGCCACCAGTTTTTCCTCGCCTTCCCTGTACTTTTTGGTCGGTATGCCGATGATCTTGTTGCCCTTGCCTTTGGCAAGCTCGGGCAGCTCCTCCGCCTCGAATACCAGCAGCTTACCGATAGAACTCACGGCCGCGATCAGGCATTCGCAGTTGGCGGGCACCGGCGCGGGCACCAGGGCGCTGCCGCCGGGCGGCACTCTCAGGACCGATTTTCCGGCCTTGTTTCGCGATCCGAGGTCTGAAAGCGTCGCGATGAAGCCATAGCCCGAATCGCTGGCCAACAGCCATTGTGATTCGGGATCACCGATCATCGCACCGCAAAATTCGGCGCCGTCGGGCGGCTTGAAGCGTCCGGACAGGGGCTCGCCCTGTCCGCGCGCCGACGGCAGTGACTGCGCGATGACGCTGTACACGCGTCCCGTGCTGTCGATGAACATCGCCAGCTGATTGCTCCGTCCCTGCGCGGCTGCCAGGAAGCCGTCGCCGGACTTGTAGTTCAGCGACAGCGGATCGATGTCGTGCCCTTTGGCGGCGCGGGCCCAGCCGCGCTTCGACAATACGACCGTCACCGGTTCACTGGCGACCAGCTGCGTTTCGTCGAGAGCCTGGGCCGCTTCGCGTTCCACAATCTTGGTCCGCCGGTCGTCACCGAAGCTGTCGGCGTCGTCGAGGATTTCCTTTTTGATCAGTGTCTTGAGACGTGATGCGCTTTTCAGTGTCTTGTCGAGCTCGTCGCGCTCCCCATCGAGTTCCTTCTGCTCGCCCTTGATCTTCATTTCCTCGAGCTTCGCGAGGTTTCTCAGGCGAAGGTTCAGGATCGCCTCGGCCTGGATGTCGGACAGCTTGAACCGTTTCATCAAGATTGGTTTGGGCTCGTCCTCGTTGCGGATGATCCTGATGACCTGGTCGATGTTCAGGTATGCGATGAGCAGACCGTCGAGAATATGCAGGCGGTCCGTGACGATCTGCAATCTGTGTTTGAGCCTGCGCCTTACCGTGTCCTTGCGGAACTTGAGCCACTCGGACAGGAGCCCGAGCAGATTGAATGCGTTCGGCCGTCCGTCGAGGGCGATGATGTTCATATTGACGCGTACGGTTCTCTCAAGCGACGTCGTCGACAAGAGATGCGACATCAATTCACCGATATCGACCTTCTTCGATTTCGGCGTAATGACAAGACGAACAGGTTCCTCGTGATCCGATTCGTCGCGAAGATCCTCTACCAGTGGCAACTTCTTGTTGCGCATTTGCGTCGCTACCTGTTCGAGGATCTTCCCGCCGGATACCTGATACGGAAGCGAAGTGATCACGATATCGCCGTTCTCCTGCTTGTAGGAGGCGCGGAGCCGAAAAGTGCCGCTGCCGGTGTGGTACATCCGCTTGATATCACTGCGCGGGGATACCAGTTCGCCGCCGGTCGGAAAATCCGGTCCCTTGATGTGTTTCATGAGCTGCGCGATGGTCGCCTTGGGGTGGTCGATCAGATGCACGAGCGCGCTCGCGATTTCGCGCAGATTGTGTGGTGGCAGATCCGTCGACAGTCCGACCGCGATGCCGGTGGTGCCGTTCAGCAGCAGGTTCGGCAGGCGCGCCGGGAGGACGACCGGTTCGTCGATCGTACCGTCGAAATTCGGCACCCAGTCGACCGTGCCCTGCGCGAGCTCTGCCAGCAGGGATTTCGCATAGGGCATCAGCCGCGATTCCGTGTATCGCATGGCGGCAAATGATTTCGGGTCGTCGGTCGATCCCCAGTTCCCCTGCCCGTCTATGATCGGGTATCGATACGAAAAACCCTGCGCCATCAACACCATCGCCTCGTAGCAGGCCGAGTCGCCGTGAGGATGATACTTGCCGATGACGTCGCCAACGGTGCGCGCGGATTTTTTCGGTTTCTGGCCGTCCGAGAGACCCAGTTCGCTCATTGCGTAAATGATGCGTCTCTGTACCGGCTTCAGTCCGTCGCCGATCTGCGGCAACGCGCGATCGAGGATGACGTACATCGAGTAGTCGAGGTACGCCTTCTCCGTGTACTCCTTGAGGGCGAGCTGTTCGACGCCTTCCACGTTGAGCTGATTCTGCACCGCTACACCTCCGCGAGGTTACCTTTCGTTTCGAGCCATTTGCGACGATCCGCCGATCGCTTTTTCGCCAGCAGCATATCCATGACCTGATCGGTTTTGTCTTTGGCATTGACAGTGAGCTGTACGAGTCGACGCGTATCGCGGTTCATTGTCGTCTCGCGCAATTGCGGCGGGCTCATCTCGCCTAGGCCTTTGAAACGCGTGACGGTCAATTTCCCCTTTATCTTCTCGGCCTCGATCCGATCCAGAATGCCCTGCCGTTCGCTGTCATCGAGGGCATAAAAAACTTCCTTGCCGACATCGATGCGATAAAGCGGCGGCATCGCGACGTAGACGTGTCCGACCAACACGAGCTCTCGAAAGTGCCGCAGAAACAGCGCGCAGATCAATGTCGCGATGTGCGCGCCATCGGAATCCGCGTCGGCGAGAATGCATATCTTGTGATAACGCAGATTGTCGAGATCGGGGTTGCCCGGATCGACGCCGAGCGCCACGCTGATGTCGTGAACCTCCTGCGAGCCCAGGATTTCGGTCGTGTCTACTTCCCAGGTATTCAGGATCTTGCCCCTGAGTGGCATGATCGCCTGCGTGTTGCGATCACGCGCCTGTTTCGCGGAGCCACCGGCGGAATCGCCCTCGACGAGAAATATCTCGCAGAGTTCGGGTTCCTGAGAGGTGCAGTCGGCCAGCTTGCCGGGCAGCGCCGGGCCCGACACGATTTTCTTGCGAACGACTTTTTTCGCTGCCTTGAGACGTGTTTGCGCCTTCTGAATAGCCAGCCGGGCGATCGCATCGCCGGTCTCGGGATGCTGGTTGAGCCACAACGCGAAATTATCTTTGATGACGCCTGTTATGAATGCCGCAGACTCACGCGAGGAGAGGCGCTCTTTCGTCTGGCCGGAAAACTGCGGATCGTCGAGTTTCGCGCTGAGTATAAAATTCAGGCCGTCCCACACGTCCTCGGGTGAGAGCTGGACGCCGCGGGGCATGAGACTGCGGAATTCGCAGAATTCCCGCAAGGCGTTGGTCAACCCCGTACGCAGGCCGTTCACATGTGTCCCACCCTGTGGCGTCGGAATCAGGTTGACGTAGCTCTCGGTCACGGATTGTCCGCCATCGGTCCGCCACACGAGCGCCCAGTCGACGGCCTCCTGGTTGCCGCTAAGGCTACCCGCGAAAGGCTCGGCCGGCAGGTATTCGGCCTTGCCGACCGCTTCAAGCAAATACTCTTCGAGTCCGCCGGAGTAACACCACTCGACTTTTTCCTTCGGCTTCTCGACCTTTAAACTGACCGTCAGTCCCGGGCAGAGTACTGCTTTGGCCCGCAACATATGTTTGAGTCGCGAAACTGAAACCTTCGCCGAATCGAAATACTGCGGGTCGGGCCAAAAACGAATGGTCGTCCCCGTGTTCGCCTTTCCGATCTTGCCGACCACTTCGAGTTTGCCGCGCTTGTTGCCATTGACGAAGCTCAGGTTGTATTCCTTGCCGCCTCTGCGAATCCAGACTTCGAGATTCTTCGACAGGGCGTTGACGACCGACACGCCGACGCCGTGAAGGCCGCCTGAGAACCGGTAATTCTTGTGATTGAATTTTCCACCCGCATGCAGGCGCGTCAGAATCAGCTCGACGCCCGGAATTTTTTCCTTCGGATGGATGTCGACCGGCATGCCACGGCCGTCGTCGCTGACCTCGACCGAGCCGTCCTTGTGCATGGCCACTTCGATTTTCTTGCAGTGGCCGACGATCGCCTCGTCGACGCTGTTATCGACGACCTCATGGGCGAGATGGTTCGGCCGGCTGGTATCCGTGTACATACCCGGCCGGCGCCGGACAGGCTCGAGGCCGCTCAGGACCTCGATATCGGCCGCATCGTAACGCTTGCTCATCTACATGTGCCCAAGTGAAAAGCAGAGGTGTGGGGAATTTTAGCAGGAAGCAGCGTTTATTTGATTACTATTCCAGATCGCCCAATAGCGAAAGACGGACGCTTTCCGCGACGGGCGAGACCCGGGCCCGATAATTTTCGTGATCGATACCGGCGGACAGGGCGGCGCCATCCTTCAGTG